>DATJCF010000001.1:0-1975 GCA_035514935.1 Rhodanobacter sp.
CGGTGATCCATCCGCTGGACATGGAAGCGGCCACACCCACCGATTACGCCGCACTGGTCGAAGGGTTGGAGCGCGACTTTGGCCGTCTGGACGGCATCGTGCACGCGGCGGCGAGTTTTGCCGGGCTCACGCCCATCGTCATGCACAAGCCCGATGCCTGGCTGCGCACCATGCACGTGAATGTGTCGGCGCCCTTCGCTTTGACCCAGGCCTGCATGCCGCTGCTGCTGGGTGCGCCGGATAGCGCCGTGGTGTTCGTGCTGGACAATCCGGACCTGTTGCAGCGGGCGCACTGGGGCGCCTATGGCGCGTCGAAGGCTGCGCTGGAACGGTTTATGGCGATCCTGCATCAGGAAACCGACGACGGCGCGATGCGCACGCATGCGTTGCTGCCCGCACCCATGCGCACCACGTTGCGACGCATGGCCTATTTCGGCGAAGACTCCATGCAACTGCCGCTGCCCGATGCGGCGGCGGAAGCGGCGGTATACCTGCTTGGCCCCGATGCGGCACCGGCGCGTGGGGCGGTGCTGGATCTGCGCGACGACGCCTGATTTCGGGCGGTCCGCCGCCTTCGCGGGCGGCCGCCGGGTTCGGTGTAAAACAGCAATCTGTACGCAATCCCTGCACGGGTCGAGCGACCCGCCACCCAAGGAGCCTCCGGTTCGATGGAAACGCAGATGACCACGTTGTCGGCGGGAATCATGTTGTTTCTGATCATGGACCCGCTGGGCAACATCCCGTTCTTCCTCAGCCTGCTCAAGGACGTGCCACCGCGCCGGCGTCGCCTGGTGATGGTGCGCGAGCTGCTGATTGCGCTGGGCGTGCTGCTGGTGTTCCTGTTCGGTGGCCAGTTCATGCTGAAGCTGCTGCAGCTGAAGTCCGATTCGATCAGTATCGCCGGCGGCATCGTGCTGTTCCTGATCGGCATCCGCATGGTGTTCCCGCCGGCCGATGGCGGCGGCATCTTCGGCAAGGCGGGCGAGGGTGAACCGTTCATCGTGCCGATGGCGATCCCCGGCGTGGCCGGCCCGTCGGCCATGGCCGCGTTGCTGTTGTTGACCAACACCCAGCCCGGCCGCACCGCCGACTGGGTGATCGCCTTGTTGCTGGCGTGGCTGGCCACGTCGGTGATCCTGCTCAGCGCCACCTACCTGTTCCGCTGGCTGGGCGAGAGCGTGCTGACCGCGCTGGAGCGGGTCATGGGCATGTTGCTGATCGCCCTGTCCGTGCAGATGTTCCTGGGCGGCGTCGCCTCGTTCCTGCATCTGGCGATCTGAGCGCAAGGCGCTTTCCCCTCGGCAGCCCAGGTGAAGCGGCGTTGACGTCGCACATACTCGACCTGTTGTCACAATCGTCTGACAGATTGGGGAAAACTCTCGAGGGCGCGACATGCTGAGCATTGAACAGGCGCTGGTCGAGCGGATGCCCTGGCTGGCGCAGCACCCCAGGATCCGCCGCCCGATGGCCGGGCTTTTCGGACGCCTGGCCGACGAATCCACCTTCAACCGCGTGCTTGACCAGGCCGGCGCCGCGCGCGGCTTCGACTTTGTCGATCGCACGCTCGAGCTGCTGGGAACGCGCAGCCACGTTCACCCGCAGCAACGCGAGAACATCCCTGTGGACGGCCCGCTGCTGGTGGTCGCCAACCATCCGCTGGGCATGCAGGATGCGCTGGCGCTGTTGCAGCTGATCGGCTCCGTGCGTCGCGACGTGCGGGTGCTGGGCAACGACTGGCTGGCCGTGGTGCCGCAATTGGGTGATCTGCTGTTGCCGGTGGATGTATTCGGCAATGGCGCCGCTTCGCGCTTGCGGGGCATTTATCGCGCGCTGGACAACGGCGAGGCCTTGATCGTGTTTCCTGCCGGCGAAGTGTCGCGTATGCGCGCCACGGGCGTGCGTGACGGGCGCTGGTCGGACGGTTTCGCCCGGTTGTCGTTGCGGCGAAAGGTGCCGGTGCTGCCGATCCACGTGA
>DATJCF010000002.1:0-1939 GCA_035514935.1 Rhodanobacter sp.
CGTGAAACTGCCGGCCGAGTACACCACCGGCAGCTCGATCATGCCGAACAAGCGCAATCCGGACGTGATCGAATTGCTGCGCGCCAGCTATGCCAGCGTGGCGGCGGCGCGCTGCGAGATCGAGCAATTGCTGTCGCTGCCCTCGGGTTATCAGCGCGACCTGCAGTTTTCCAAGGGCTCGCTGTTCCATGGCGTGACGCACGGCTTGTCGGCGCTGGAGCTGGTACCTGATCTGCTGGCGCGCTTCCAGTGGAACGAGCCGGCCATGCGTGCGGCGATCGAGCCGTCGATGTATGCCACCGACGTGGCGATCGAGCAGGCGGCGGCCGGCGTGCCGTTCCGCGATGCCTATCGTGCGGCCGCCGAAGCCGCCAGCACAGCCGGTGCCGGGCGCACGCCCGAGTCCAGCCTGGAGGCGCGCGTCTCGCCCGGTGCAGGCCATGACCTGAGGCTCGCCCAGGTGCAGCAGCGCCTTGACGCCATACGCGACTGAAGACGATCGGCATGGAGAGGGAAGGGGAAATGTCCACAGTCAATTCGGCGCAGGCGTTGCATCGTGCGGGCGTACGGCATCATGGACGTCCAGACGTCCATCCGGTTGTCCGCATGTTTGCCTGTTCCGCCTCGATCGTCCTGTCGGGAAGCCAGCGATGAACCCGGCAACTCATGTCTTGCCCGCCCAGCCGCTGCCCGTGTGGAAGCGAGCCGTGCTGAAAGTCGGCAGCAACCTGCTGGCGGCCGATGGCGGCGGGCTTACGCCGCAGTACGCGGCCGCGCTGGCGGATTTCATGGCGGCCAGCCATCGCGCGGGTCGTCAGGTCGTGCTGGTGTCGTCGGGTGCGGTGGCGGCCGGGCGTGCCATGTTGCGGGCGAAGTCGGGCGCGGGCCCGGACATCGCGGCGCGGCAGGCGCTGGCGGCGCTGGGGCAGGCGCCGATGATTGCGTTGTGGCAATCGCTGGCGTCGCAGTCGGTGGCCCAGGTGCTGCTGACCCACGACGATGTGCGCAATCGCCGCCGCTATCTCAACGCGCGTGCCACCTTGCGCGAGCTGCTGGCGCTGGACGTGTTGCCGGTGATCAACGAGAACGACACCGTGTCGGTGGATGAGTTGAAGCTGGGCGACAACGACAACCTGGCCGCCATCGTGGCCACCCTGGTCGATGCCGACCTGCTGCTCATCGCGTCCGACGTCGATGCGCTTTACAGCGCCGATCCACGGCATCATCCCGACGCCGTGCCGTTCGCCCGGATTCCCGCCCTGACCCCGCAGATCATGGCGATGGCTGGCGGCAGCGGCAGCAAGGTTGGCACCGGCGGCATGCGCACCAAGTTGCAGGCGGCGGCGCGCGCGGCGACTGCCGGCATTCCCACCGCGTTGTTCAGCGGTCGCGATGCCGCCACGGTCGAGGCGCTGCAGCGTGGCGTGTTGCACGGTACCCTTGTGGCTGCGGCAAACACGCGCATGCATGCACGCAAGCATTGGTTGCGTCACGCGCCCGCTGCACCCGGCAGCATCCGTGTCGACGCAGGCGCGGCACGTGCGTTGGCTGGCGGCCACGCCTCGCTGCTGCCTGGCGGCATGACCGGCGCCGAGGGTGAGTTTCATCGTGGCGACCTGGTCGAGATTCTCGACAGTGACGGCCAATCGGTGGCGCGTGGGTTGAGCCAGTACTCGGCCGCGGAGGTGCGGCGCCTGGCGGGCCGGCACAGCCGCGAGATCGAAACCGTGCTCGGCTACAGCTATGGCGACGAGGTGGTGCATCGCGACGACATGGCGACCCTGACCGATGCCACCGGCGATGCGTTGCCGCAGCGCTAGCCGGAAGGCACCCCGCAGGCCCCTCAGTGGGCATCGGTTAAAATGCGGGACTCACGACGTTGTATTCCCCTTGGCCACCTGTAGAGGACGATGACCCAGACACGACCATTCACACCACA
>DATJCF010000003.1:0-5775 GCA_035514935.1 Rhodanobacter sp.
ACATCTGCACGAAACGGAACGTGGCGCCGGTGGGCTTGATCGCCTCTTCCACCCGCTGCTGGTCGACCTGGTCACCGATGAACAGCACGATCACGTCCTTGAACGAGCCAGCCTTGGCGCCGGTGAAGGCGGTCACGACCAGGTCGGCGGTCTTGGCCGAATCCGGGCCGGCAAAGGCCAGCAGGTTGCCCGGCAGCACGCCGCGCGCCACGGTGTCCTGCACGGTGGACAGCTGGCGGTCGTTCTGCGCCTTGGCCTCATCGGTGTCGCCGGCGGTGACCAGGTAGGCGTACGGCTGCGACGCGCTCATGCCCTGCAGGTTCTTCTGCAGCAGCTGCACCAGGTACTTGTTCCAGCCTTCGGTGTCGTTCTTGTCGGCCGGGCGGGTTACCTGGGCGGCCTGGGCGGAGGCGGCCTGCTGCTCGTCCTCATGCTTGCTGCAGGCGGACAGGGTCAGGGCAGCGGCCAGCGCGACGGCGGCGAGGAGAGCGAACTTACGCATGGTGGTCACCTTCTTTTTCGGGTTGGTTGTTTGAGCCGGTGCGGCTCTTCTGCCAGCGTTGACGCATGGCCTGTTGTACCGCCGGATGCACGAAACCGGAAATCTCGCCGCCGAGGCGGCCGATCTCGCGCACCAGCGAGGAGGAAATGAAACTGTATTGCTCGGCCGGCGTCAGAAACAGCGTCTCGGCCTGCGGAATCAGGTGGCGATTCATGCTGGCCAACTGGAATTCGTATTCGAAATCCGACACCGCGCGCAAACCGCGGATGATCACGCCGGCGCCAATGTCCTGCACGAAGGTGGCCAGCAGGCAATCAAAGCCGCGCACTTCCACGTTCGGCAGATCGGCCAGCGCCAGCCGTGCCAGGGTGATCCGCTCGGCGATGCTGAAAACCGGTCCCTTGCTGGAGCTGTCGGCCACCGCCACCACCACGTGATCGAACAACGTGGCGGCGCGCGACACCAGGTCGGCATGGCCATTGGTGATCGGATCGAACGTGCCTGGATAGACAGCCAGACGCGGATTGCCCAAAGGTTTGTTCACGAGTTCAACAACGCCAGTGAATGAAGGCCAGGGCCCTGGAGCCTGGACGGGGAAACCGCCACGGGCCCTAGCTTAACGGATGCACCGGCGGCATGGCGCGGCGGCACCCGCCCCGCCCAGCCGCGGTGCGCCGGTCAGGTGCGTCGATAAAGCGCCCCGCGCGCATCGCCGGCATGGCTCTCCCGTTGCAGTTGCCAGTTCGGCGGCAGCGTCGGCGTCGCCGCCCGCGGCGATTCCACGTAGATCAACGCCGCCGTGGCCAGCCAGCTGCCCTGTTCCAGCTGCTGCGCCAGCGCCTCCCACAATCCCGACGCAAACGGCGGGTCCAGCAGGACCAGATCGTGCGGCCGCCCTGCTCCACGCAGGAAAGCCTCCGCATCCATTGCCGCCACCGCGCCACCAGCCTGCTTGAGCCGGGCGAGATTCTGCTCGATCGCCCGCGCCATCCGCGCCTCGCGCTCGACGAACTGCACGCTGGCCGCGCCGCGCGACAAGGCCTCGATGCCCAGCGCGCCGGTGCCCGCGCACAGGTCAAGCACGCGAGCGCCAGCAATGGCGGGCGCCAGCCAGTTGAACAGGGTCTCCCGCAGCCGCTCGGCCGTGGGTCGCAAACCCGGCATGTCCGCCACATCGAGCCGCGAATTGCGCAGGCTGCCGCCGATGATGCGGATGCGGCCCGGGGCGCCGTGCCGGGCGGTGCTCACAAGAGCCCCCCATCGCGGCGGTGGGCACGCGGGACGGCCGAAACATCCTCAGCGGGCAGTACAGGTTGGAGTGATAGCATGCCGCCCATTGTCTTTGAATCGCGCCCGCAATGCTCAAATTCTGGAAGAAAAAGCCGACCGAAACCGCATCGGCCACAACGGAGGACGCGCAGGAGCCGCAGGTCGACACCGAGGCCGATGTCGCCGCCCCCGAAAGCCACCCGCAGGATTTGCCGGTGGCGCTGACCGAGGCGCCCACACCCGACGAGCAAGCTCCCGCCGCAGAAACAATCGTGGCCGCCAGCGCCGAGGCACCGGCCAAACGCGGCTGGCGGGAGCGCCTGGCGGGAAACTCGTTCGCCCGCGGCCTCAGCACCTTGTTCGTGCGCCACCCCAAGCTCGACGACGATCTGCTGGATGAGCTGGAAACCACGCTGATCACCGCCGACGTGGGCGTGGAAGCCAGCACCGCGCTGGTGGAAGCCCTGCGCAAGCGCATGCACAAGCGCGAATTCGCCGATGCGCCAGCCCTGCTCGACGCGCTGCGCCAGGCGCTGGTCGCGCTGTTGAAGCCCGTCGAGAAACCGCTGCAGGTATCGGGCAGGCAGCCTTTCGTGGTGCTGGTGGTGGGCATCAACGGCGCCGGCAAGACCACCACCATCGGCAAGCTGGCGCGTCGCTGGAGCGACGAGAAGCACGCGGTGATGCTGGCCGCCGGCGACACCTTCCGCGCAGCGGCGGTGGAGCAGCTGAAAACCTGGGGCGAGCGCAACCGGGTGCCGGTGATCTCGCAAGGCCAGGATGCCGACGCGGCCAGCGTGATCTTCGACGCCTTGCAGGCAGCGCGTTCGCGCGGTGCCGACGTGCTCATCGCCGACACCGCCGGCCGCCTGCATACGCAGGGCGGCTTGATGGACGAACTGGGCAAGATCGCCCGCGTGCTGAAGAAGATCGACGCCGACGCACCGCACGAGGTGTTGATGGTGATCGACGGCACCACCGGCCAGAACGCGGTCAACCAGGTGCGCCAGTTCCGCGAGATCGTGGGCGTCACCGGCCTGGTGGTGACCAAGCTGGATGGCACCGCCAAGGGCGGCGTGGTGTTTGCCCTGGCACGCGAGTTCGGGTTGCCCATCCGCTTCGTCGGGCTGGGCGAAAGTGCCACCGACCTGCGCACCTTCGACGCCCAGGCCTATGTCGACGGCCTGCTGCCGGCCAGCCTCGGTCGTGATTGAGCCGACGCCCATCCGGAACAGCCAACGCCACGTGCGGGTGGCAGCCACCTTGTCGGCGCGAGGCTGAGCGATGAGCCCACGGTTGCGACGGATGCTTGCGATCGTCGGCGCCACCGCCCTGGCGGCGTTGCTGCTGCTGGTGGGGTCGGTCTATTTCCTGCTGCAACCCGATCGCTTCACCGCGATGCTGCAGAACCAGGCCGCCAACGCGGGGCTGGAGCTCAACCTTTCGCGTCCCGCCAGCCCGTCGTTGTTCCCGCGCCCGGCGCTGGACCTGCACGGCATCACCATCAACGCGCAAGGGGCGAACCGCCCCATCCTGCTGGCCTCCGGCGGACGCCTGGCGCTGCCTTGGCGCACATTGGCCGGCGGCCCCACAGTCATCACCCGGCTGGAGATCAACTCGCCCCGCGTGGATCTGGATGCACTGCAAGCCTGGATCAACGCGCTGCCCGCGCGCGGCCAGGACACGCCGCCGGACATCCCGCGCATCGACACCGGCGTCAGCATCGATCACGGCAGCGTGGTGCGCGGCGATCAGCTGCTGCTGGGCAATCTTTCGCTGGAAGCAGGCAGCCTCGCGTCCGGTGTGCCGTTTCCGCTCAGCATCTCCGCCAACACCGCCGACGGCATGCCGCTTCAGCTGCGCCTCTCGGCCACGCCGCGCATCCAGGGCAACGCGCTGCAGCTGGAAAACATCGCCCTGTATCTCTCGCAAGGCGCCGCCACCCACATGCAACTGGCCGGCAGCGCACGCTGGCATGGCGCCGCCGATGCGGCAGCCAGCCTCGCCGGAACACTCGACCATGCGACGGCCGGGCAATATGCGATTTCGCTGGCGTTGACCCCCGCCAACCAGAGCAAACCGCTGCTGCTTTCGCTGAAACTCGACGGCCCCGACAACCACGCCGACCTGCGACTGCCCCCGCTCGCGCTGGCGCGTTGGTGGGGCCACGTAGGCAGCGGCGACAACACCCAGCTGACCGTACCGCCAGGAAGCGGCCACGCCGACATCGCGAAAATCGACATGGCCGGCATCACCATCGAAGGCTTGACGCTGCGTACCGGTGACGAAGTGCCTGCGGCGGCCAGTGCCGCCGCCCCGGCGTCACCCGCCCCCGTGCAGGGAAAAAAACCGGCGGTTTCCAGGTGACCCGCAGCACGACCCGACGCGCGCCGACCGTCGCGGCGCGCCTGCTGCGCTGGTTCGACCAGCATGGCCGCAAGGACTTGCCATGGCAGTCGGGGGATGCTCACGGCCGCGACGCCTACCGCGTGTGGCTGTCGGAAATCATGCTGCAGCAAACCCAGGTCGCCACCGTCATCGGTTATTTCCAGCGCTTCACCGAGGCCTTGCCGACGCTGCGCGATCTGGCCGCCGCGGACGAAGACACCGTACTGGCGTTGTGGTCGGGTCTCGGCTATTACCGCCGCGCGCGCTTCCTGCACCGCGCCGCGCGGATCTGCATGGAGCAGCACGGCGGTGAACTGCCGCGCGATTTCGCCGCGTTGAGTGCCCTGCCCGGCATCGGCCGCTCCACCGCCGGCGCAATCCTGGCGCAAGCCCATGGCCTGCGCTTCGCCATCCTCGACGGCAACGTGAAACGCGTGCTGACCCGCTACCACGGCATCCACGGCCACCCCGGCCAGAGCGCAGTGGAAAAGCTGCTGTGGCAGCGCGCCGAAAGCCACACGCCCACCACGCGGCTGGCCGATTACACGCAAGCCATCATGGATCTGGGCGCCACGCTCTGCGTGCGCTCCCGCCCGCGCTGCGACGCCTGCCCGCTGGCCAGCGATTGCGTTGCCTACCGCGACAACCTCACCGCGGAATTGCCCAGCCGCAAACCATCGAAAGCCCTGCCCACCCGCGCCACGGTGATGCTCGTGCTGCGCGACCGCGATGGCCGCGTGCTGCTGGAACGGCGCGGCCCGCAAGGCGTCTGGTCGGGCCTGTGGAGCCTGCCCGAAGCCGCCAGCACCGACGACGCCTGGCGCCTCGCGCAACGGCACGCGCGGATCGACGACGCCCAGGCGCTGGCCCCCTTCACCCACGTCTTCAGCCATTACCGGCTCGCGATCGAGCCGCTGCTGTTCGACCGGACGACAGCGCACGCCGCCATCGCCGATAATCCCGACCTGCGCTGGTGCAGCGCCACCGAACTGGCTGCGCTCGGCCTGCCGGCACCAGTCCGCACCCTGCTGCAGAACACCGCGTAGGCGCGCATCCGTGCGCGATGCGCTTGATACCGATCAGGGCGCAACGCAGCGCACTCCCGCAAAATTCCGCGAAGCTTTCAGGAAACCCCATGACCCGTACCATTCACTGCGCCAAGCTCGACGCCGACGCCGAAGGCCTCGACTTCGCCCCCTGGCCCGGCCCGCTGGGCCAGCGCATCTACGCCGAGATATCCAAGCCCGCGTGGCAGCAATGGCTGGCGCGGCAGACCATCCTCATCAACGAGTACCGGCTCAACCCGCTCGACGCCGAAGCGCGCAAGTACCTGAGCGGGGAAATGGAGAAATTCCTGTTCGGCGGCGAGTCCGCCATGCCGCCCGGCTTCGTCCCACCCGACACGGAGTCTTGACGAAAACCCGCGCATTCGGTCTAATGCGCGGCTCCCACGCATCATTGGCAACCAAGCGGTTCGCCCATGGTTCCAGGTTTCCGGCCGGGTAGCTCAGTTGGTAGAGCAGGGGATTGAAAATCCCCGTGTCGGCGGTTCGATTCCGTCCCCGGCCACCATGCATGAAAAGGGCTCGCAGCGATGCGAGCCCTTTTTCTTTGTG
>DATJCF010000004.1:0-7142 GCA_035514935.1 Rhodanobacter sp.
CCGCCGCAGCGGCGGCCCATCAACCGCTCCAGCACACGCAACGCCGCCAT
The DNA here is from genome assembly GCA_035514935.1 of Rhodanobacter sp. Classification (GTDB taxonomy): domain Bacteria; phylum Pseudomonadota; class Gammaproteobacteria; order Xanthomonadales; family Rhodanobacteraceae; genus Rhodanobacter. The sequence goes on from DATJCF010000004.1 coordinate 51, forward strand.
GCTGGCGTTGTCGGGCACGCGGATCATGCGGTCGATCACGCCACGGATGAATGACGGCTCCACCCGCGGCCGGCCGATGCCTTCGATGCGCGAGCCGCAATCCAGCCGCAGCGAGGCGTCGCCGCTGTTGAAGTAGTCCATGAACACGGAGTTTTCCGGGTCCACCACCGCCAGCTGGGTGCCGTCGCTGCGGGCGGCACCGTAGCGGATGTAGCGGCCGATGGTGGCCGAGGTGCCGCCGGTGCCGGCGGAAACCACGATCCAGCGCGGCACCGGGTCGAATTCGCGCTCCATCTGCCGGAAGATCGACTCGGCAATGTTGTTGTTGCCGCGCCAGTCGGTGGCGCGCTCGGCAAAGGTGAACTGGTCCATGTAGAAGCCGTCGGACTCGCGCGCCAGTTGCTCGGCGGCGCCGTAGACGTCGGTGCCGTCGATGAGGTGGCTGCGTCCACCGAAGTGCTCGATCTGCGCGATCTTGTCGCCCGAGGTGCGCCGCGGCATCGCGGCGATGAAGGGCAGGCCGAGCAGGCGGGCGAAGTAGGCTTCGGAGATCGCGGTGCTGCCGCTGGAGGCCTCGATCACCGGCTGGTCCTCATGCAACCAGCCATTGCAGATCGCGTACAGGAACAGCGAGCGCGCCAGCCGGTGCTTCAGGCTGCCGGTGGGGTGCGCGGATTCATCCTTCAAATACAGCGGAATGCCGGGAAACGCGGGCAAGTCCAGCCGGATCAGGTGCGTGTCGGCCGAACGCGCCGCCTCGGCGGCGAGGATCTCGATGGAGCGGCGGGTCCAGCTGGGCATGATGCGATGGCCTGCGGTTCGTGTTGTTTCCTGGCAGTGCGTCTGATCAGTGCGCTTGGTCAAGCGCAAAGCTCCACACGGGCTCAAGCATTATTGGCAAACAAACATCCTTCGGTCCTGACGCCGGTCAAACCTCCAACGTCGCCAGGTCGCCTTTCTCTTCCAGCCACGCCTTGCGGTCGCTGGCGCGTTTCTTCGCCAGCAGCAGATCCATCAGGCGTGCGGTGCCGTCTTCCTCGGCGGTGGTCAGCTGCACCAGCCGGCGGGTGTCGGGATGGATGGTGGATTCGCGCAATTGCGGCGGGTTCATTTCGCCCAGGCCCTTGAAGCGGGTGGTGCTGACGGCGCCCTTCATCTTCTCGCGCTCGATCCGCTGCAGCATCGCGGCCTTCTCGCCCTCGTCGAGGCAATAGAACACCTGCTTGCCCACGTCGACGCGGAACAGCGGCGGCATCGCCACGAATACGTGGCCTTCGCTGACCAGCTTGGGGAAGTGCTTGAGGAACAGTGCCGACAGCAGCGTGGCAATGTGCAGGCCGTCGGAGTCGGCGTCGGCCAGGATGATCACCTTGCCATAGCGCAGGCCGCTCAAATCGTCCTTGCCCGGATCACAGCCGATGGCCACGGCGAGGTTGTGCACTTCCTCCGACGCCAGCACCTGGGTGGATTCCACTTCCCAGGTATTGAGGATCTTGCCGCGCAGCGGCAGGATCGCCTGGAACTCCTTGTCGCGCGCCTGCTTGGCACTGCCGCCGGCCGAATCGCCCTCCACCAGGAACAGCTCGGTGCGGCTGAGGTCGGTGGCGGTGCAATCGGCCAGCTTGCCGGGCAGGGCGGGGCCCTGGGTGATCTTCTTGCGCACAACCTGCTTGGAGGCTTTCAGGCGGGCGCTGGCGCGCTCGATCGCCAGGTGGGCGATGCGTTCGCCGATCTCGGTATGCTGGTTGAGCCAGATGCTGAAGGCGTCGTGGATGATGTTCTCGACCATGCCGGCGGCCTGGCGCGAGGACAGCCGCTCCTTGGTCTGGCCGGCGAACTGCGGGTCCTGCAGCCGTGCCGACAGCACGAATGACAGCCGTTCCCACACATCTTCCGGCGCCAGCTTCACGCCGCGCGGCAGCAGGTTGCGGATGTCGCAGAACTCGCGGATGGCCACGGTGAGGCCGCTGCGCAGGCCGTTGACGTGGGTGCCGCCCTGGGCAGTGGGGATCAGGTTGACGTAGCTCTCCTGCACCAGTTCGCCTTCGGGCAGCCAGGCCAACGCCACGTCCAGGCCTTCGGTGTTGCGCGCCACGTGATGCACGAACAACTCCGCCGGCATCGCCTCGGCGCCATCGAGTTCGCTGCTGAGGTAGTCGCGCAGGCCATCTTCGTAGAACCACTCGATGACTTCGCCGCTGGCCGCGTCGGTGAGCTTCACGTTGAGCCCGGCGCACAGCACGGCCTTGGCGCGCAGCAGGTGTTTCAGCTTGGGCAGCGAGATCTTCGGCGAGTCGAAGTATTTGGGGTCGGCCCAGAAACGCAGCGTGGTGCCGGTGCGTTTTTTCGGCACCGTGCCGAGCAGTTCCAGTTCGCTGGCGCGGTCGCCGTTCTCGAACGCCATGCGCTGTTCGCTGCCGTCGCGGCGGATGGTGACTTCCACCCGCGTGGACAGCGCATTGACCACCGACACGCCCACGCCGTGCAGGCCGCCGGAGAAGCTGTAGTTGTCGCCGGAAAACTTGCCGCCCGCATGCAGCCGGGTGAGGATCAGCTCGACGCCGGGAATGCCTTCGTCGGGATGGACATCCACCGGCATGCCGCGGCCGTCATCGCTCACTTCCACCGAACCGTCGGCGTGCAGGATCACCTCGATATGGCTGGCGTGGCCGGCCAGCGCCTCGTCCACCGAGTTGTCCACCACCTCCTGCACCAGGTGGTTGGGCCGGCTGGTGTCGGTGTACATGCCGGGCCGGCGCTTGACCGGATCCAGGCCGGAGAGGACTTCAATATCGGCGGCGTCGTAGCGATTGCTCATGGGGCGATGACTGTGGAAGGTAACGGGGCAGGATGGGCGGCGCGGGCGGGCGGGTCAAGGGCGGGAACTGTGGTGTCGCCATCTCCCAACGTTCGCCACTCACTTCAGGGTTTCACCCCAACGGCTCGCAATGCCGATGGAGCCAAGCCAGGTCGTCGCCCTCCAGCAGCGCGCCCAAGGCAGCGCGCACGGTGGCGTGGTAATCGTCCAGCCACGCGCGTTCATCGGGATTGAGCAGGGCCGGCTCCAGTGCGCGGCGGTCGAGCGGGCACAGGGTCAAGGTCTCGAACGCCAGAAATTCCCCGAATTCGGTCCGGTCGGCGGCGATCACCACCGCCAGGTTCTCATGGCGGATGCCGTAGCGGCCGGGCTTGTACAGGCCTGGCTCGATCGAGCTGATCATGCCCGGTTCCAGCGGCACCAATGCACCACCGGGCGACGGCGGACGGATGCCGTGCGGACCTTCGTGCACGTTGAGGAAATAGCCCACGCCGTGGCCGGTGCCGTGGCCGTAATCCATGCCGCTGGCCCACAGCGGCGCGCGCGCCAGCGCATCCAGTTGCGGGCCGCTGGCGCCTTTGGGGAAGCGGGCCCGCGACAGCGCGATCATGCCCTTCATCACCAGGGTGGCGTCGCGCCGTTGTTCGGGCGTGGTCTCGCCCAGCGCCAGTACGCGCGTGATATCGGTGGTGCCGCCCAGGTACTGGCCACCCGAGTCGATCAGCAGCAGGCCTTTCGCCTGCAGTTTGCTGTGTGCTTCCGGCGTTGCGCGGTAATGCGGCAACGCGCCGTTGGCCAGGTAGCCGGCGATGGTGGCGAAGCTTTCGCCGATCCAGCCCGGTTGCACGGAACGCTGTCGGTGCAGCAGCGTGTCGACGTCCAGTTCGGTGAGCGATTCGCCGGTGGCCAGCTGCTCTTCCAGTTCGCGAAACGCGCGGACCAGCGCCACGCCGTCACGGCGCATCACCTCGCGGATATGGCCGAGCTCGGCCGCGGTCTTGATGGCCTTGAACGCGGTGCTGGGGTTGGCCGCCTCGATGCGTGGCGTATGCGCCGGGATCGCGGCGGCGATGGCACTGACCACGCGGCCGCTGTCCAGCAGCAGTTTGTCGTCGGCGGTCAGCGCGCCCAGGGCACCGGTGATGGTTGCGTAAGGGGCGATATCGATGCCATCGGCGGCGAGTTCGGCGACCAGCGCATCATCGAGCTTGGCCCGGTCGACGAACAGTACGGCGCGACCTTCGGCCTCGACCAGCAGATGTGCCAGGAACACCGGGTTGCACTCGACGTCGCTGCCGCGCAGGTTGGTCAGCCAGGCGATGTCGTCCAGGCTGGAAAGCAGGTGGTGGCTGGCGCCCTGTGCGCGCATGGCCTCGCGCAGTCGCGCCAGCTTGCCGGTGCGCGGCACGCAGGCGTAGACAGGGTCATGGGCGAACACCGGCGCCTGTGGCAGGGCGGGGCGGTCGGGCCAGATCAGGCCGGGCAGATCCAGGTCGATGCGCACGGTGGCGCCGCCAACGGCCAGCTTGTGCTCGATTTGGCGCTGGCTGTTGATGGAAAGGCTGTCACCGGCCACGGCCAGCACGTCGCCACGCTGCAGTTGCTGCTGCAGCCACGAGAGGTGATCGGGCACGTCCGCCACGCGTTCTTTCATCAAGGCGATGCCGCTGCCGGCCAGTTGCTGCCCGGCTTGCGAGAAATAGCGTGAATCGGTCCACAGCCCCGCCTTGGTCGCGGTGATCACGAGGGTGCCGGCCGAGCCATCGAAACCCGAGAGCCAGGTACGCGCCTGCCAATGCGCGGGCAGGTATTCGGACAGGTGCGGGTCGGCGCTGGGGACGAGCACGGCAGCAATACCGTGTTGCTGCATGGCGGCGCGCAAGGCGGCCAGGCGGGTCGGGACGGGCTGGTTCATCGCTGAATATTAGCAGGCCGCTTCGGGTCCATTGGCCGCGTGCAGCCGGGCTATCGCGCGGTGTTTTGTCATGCCAGCTGAATCTTTCGCCAGTAATTTGCGTTGATCCCTCGCGGCTGGACGCCGATGTCGCTAAAATGCCGATTTCCAGCACGGCTGAATTTCATGACCCCCCTGATCTTCGTCACCGGCGGTGTAGTGTCCTCGCTTGGCAAGGGCATCGCGGCGGCGTCACTCGCGTCCATTCTTGAGGCTCGCGGGCTCTCGGTCACCATGATGAAGCTCGACCCCTATATCAATGTCGATCCGGGCACGATGAGCCCGTTTCAGCACGGCGAGGTCTATGTGACCGACGACGGTGCCGAGACCGACCTTGACCTGGGGCACTATGAGCGCTTCATGCGTACTCGCCTCACCGGCAAGAATTCCATCACCACCGGCAAGATCTACGAAAGCGTGATCCGCAAGGAGCGCCGCGGCGATTACCTCGGCGCCACCGTGCAGGTGATCCCGCACATCACCGACGAGATCAAGCACTGCATCCACGAGGCGACGCGCGGTTTCGATGTGGCGCTGGTGGAGATCGGCGGTACCGTGGGCGACATCGAATCGCTGCCGTTCCTTGAGGCCATCCGCCAGCTGCGCGTGGAGCAGGGTCCGGAGAAAGTGGTGTTCATGCACCTCACCCTGGTGCCGTACATCAAGGCGGCTGGCGAGATCAAGACCAAGCCGACCCAGCATTCGGTGAAGGAGCTGCGCTCGATCGGTATCCAGCCGGACATCCTGCTGTGCCGCTGCGAGGACGCCCTGCCGGAGGCCGAGCGCCGCAAGATCGCGCTGTTCACCAACGTGCCCGAGTCCGCCGTGATCAGCGCGCCCGATGTCGACGTGATCTACAAGATGCCGCTGTGGCTGCACAGCCAGGGGCTGGACGACATCGTGGTGAAGCGGCTCGGCCTGGATGCCGACCCGGCGGACCTGTCCAGCTGGCAGCGCACCGTCGACGCCGTGGAGCACCCGAAGAACGAGGTCACCATCGCCATCGTGGGCAAGTACGTGGAGCACAAGGACGCGTACAAGTCACTGGCCGAGGCGCTGCGCCATGGCGGCATCCGCCAGCAGACGCGGGTGAACCTGGACTGGATCGACTCCGAGCAGATCGAAGCCGAGGGCGCCGCCGAAGTGCTGGGCAAGGTCGACGCGATCCTGGTGCCCGGCGGCTTCGGCAAGCGCGGCTTTGAGGGCAAGGTGCTGACCGCCAAATACGCGCGCGAGAACCGCGTGCCGTATTTCGGCATCTGCTACGGCATGCATGCGGCGGTGGTGGATTTCGCCCGCAATGTGGCGGGCCTCACCGACGCCGACTCCAGCGAGAACGACCGCAACACCGCCAACCCGGTGATCGGCCTGATCACCGAATGGACCACCGCCAGCGGCGAAGTCGAGCAGCGCAGCGACCGCTCCGACCTGGGCGGCACCATGCGCCTGGGTGCGCAGGAATGCCGGCTCAAGGCGGGTACGCTGGCGCGCCAGCTTTACGGCCAGGAGGTGGTGCGCGAGCGCCATCGCCATCGCTACGAATTCAACAACCGCTATCGCCAGTCGTTCGAGGATCAGGGGCTGGTGATTTCCGGCAAGTCGATGGATGACCTGCTGGTGGAAGTGGTGGAATTGCCGCCGCAGAAGCATCCGTGGTTCCTGGCTTGCCAGGCCCATCCGGAATTTACCTCCACACCGCGCGACGGCCATCCGCTGTTCAGCGATTTCGTCCGCGCGGCCGCCGAATACAAGGCCGTGCGCGAGGGCGAACCGCTGGCCGTGCAGGCCAGCGCATGACGCGGCCTTGCCTATTGATCGGGAAATACGTCCTATGAAGCTTTGCGGATTCGATATCGGGCTGGACCAGCCGCTGTTCCTGATTGCCGGCCCCTGCGTGGTGGAGTCCGAGCAATTGCAGCTGGATACCGCCGGCACGCTGAAGGAGATTACCGGTCAGCTCGGCATCCACTTCATCTTCAAGTCCAGCTTCGACAAGGCGAACCGTTCCTCGGGCGAAAGCTTCCGCGGGCCGGGGCTGGAAGAAGGCCTGCGCATCCTGGGTGAAGTGAAGCGCCAGATCGGCGTGCCGGTGCTTACCGACGTGCACGAATACACCCCGATGGATGAAGTCGCGTCGGTGGTCGACGTGCTGCAGACGCCGGCGTTCCTGTGTCGGCAGACCGATTTCATCCAGAAGGTGGCGCGCGCCGGCAAGCCGGTGAACATCAAGAAGGGCCAGTTCCTGGCGCCGTGGGACATGAAGCACGTGGTGGCCAAGGCCAAGGCCGCCGGCAACGACAACATCATGGTGTGCGAGCGC
>DATJCF010000005.1:0-8057 GCA_035514935.1 Rhodanobacter sp.
CACTGACACAGCAAGCGCTGGAGCATGCCCATGCCATCCTGGCCCGGGCGGACGCCAAGCTGGAGAAGCTGCGCCGCATCGAGCCGTATCTGATCGATCTGTCGCTGCGGGAGAACCCGGTAGGCTCGAACCTGGGCCAGACGCTGGCGGACAAGCTGGCGATCCTGCCGAAGCTGCGCGAGTTCGGCTTCCGGAACATCTCGCTCGGCACGCTCGATTACGCGATGCCGGATGAGCTGGAAGTCGACGACGATTTCATGCAACACCTGCACGACCAGCAGGTCGACATGACCGGCTGCTTCGCGTTCACCGCGATGGGCATCCAGTCGGCCAATGGCACGTTCACGCCCGATCCGTCGCAGTTGAAGTTACGTGCGTACGGCGTGCCCAACACGGTGCAAGAGATATCCATCACCAAGGCGGGCAGGGGCACGCAATACGACCTGGAAACCTTGCGCCGCAGCCTGCCGGCGAGCATCGACTGGCTGTGCCAGAACATCCGCGGCGAGGCCGGCAAGCGCCCGCGCATCCTGGTCAATATTGTCGATGGCTGCGATGCCTTCGCCGGATGTCCCGATGTGACCTGTTCCATCCTCGACCTGCTGGCGGGGCTGCCGATCGAGGGTGTCACCTTCGAGGACGACCGCGGCAGTTTCCTGCCGTTCCAGGTGGGCGCCTATGTGGCGGTGGCGCGCAGCCTGTTGCCGCCGCCGTTGAAGTTGCTGGTGCATGTCCATGCCGGCGCCGGTTTCGAGAATGCCTCGGTGATCGAGGCGCTGCTCAATGGCGCCGATGGCATCTGGGGCGGGTTGCCCAAGCGTGCGGCGATCATCGGCCATGCCTCGCTGGGCGAGCTGATCGCCAACCTGGCGCGCGTGGGCAATCCGCATGTGCAGGATTACCAGTTGGACCAGTTGTTGCCGTTGGCGACCGGGCTGCAGGAGCTGGACGACCTGAAACCGGTGCCCGACGACCTGCCGGTGCTGGGTCACAACGCGTACCGCCTTACGCTGAGTTCCTTCAGGCAGGTCCCGGGCCGCTTCATGGACCTGCCGCCGCGGGTGATCGGCGGAAGCTACCGCTACCGCGTCTGCCCGGTGGTCAGCGATTCGGCGGTGATCGCGGGCCGGCTGGCGGAAGTGACTGGGCAGCCGGCGGGCGACTTCCCCGAGGAGATCACCCGGCAGATGATCCGCCTGATGCGCCGCGATCTGCGCGCCGGCGAGCGCATTGACTATGACGAACCGCGGCAACTGCTGGCCTTGCTGGCTCGCGCCGAACAGGCCTGAGGTGTACTTTGGGTGGATAGGTGGGCATGCAACGATGCGTCTCATCGCCTGATTCGCAGCCCCCGCAAGATCACAAACCCGTCGGCATGCCGGCTCTGGATCGGATGGAGAGAACGATGGTGGGCATTGAAGCAAGGACCGAGCTTGACGGTGACGTCTACAGGACGTTGCTGGAATCCACTAAGGCGATTCCCTGGAAGATCGACTGGGCCACGATGGCGTTTGCCTATATCGGGCCGCAGATCGAAAGCCTGCTCGGCTGGACACCGGAAAGCTGGGCAGGCGTGCAGGACTGGATCGACCGCATGCACCCGGAAGACCGCGCCTGGGTAGTGGATTTCTGCGTGGCGCAATCGAAGGACGGCGTCGACCATGAGGCGGACTACCGCGCGCTGAGCAAGAACGGCGAATACGTGTGGATCCGCGACGTGGTGCACGTGGTGCGCAACGCCGAGGGCGAGGTCGAGGCGCTGGTCGGTTTCATGTTCGATATCAGCGAGCGCAAGCGCACCGAGGAGAAGCTGCTCAACATGCAGCGCGAGCTGGAGCGGCTTTCGTTCAAGGATGGCCTCACCGGCGTGGGCAACCGGCGCTGTTTCGACAAGGTGCTGAAGAACGAATGGAACTGCGCCCAGCGCAGCCGGCAACCGTTGTCGCTGGTGATGCTCGATATCGATTATTTCAAGCAGTACAACGACCACTACGGCCATATCCAGGGCGACAACTGCCTCAAGCGGGTGGGCGCCTTGCTCGACTCCATGGCCACCCGGCCGCGCGATTTCCTGGCCCGCTACGGCGGCGAGGAGTTCGTGCTGGTGCTGCCCGAGACCGACGCGCAGTCGGCGCGAAGCATGGCCGAGCGCTGCCGCCAGTTGATCGAGCAGACGCAGATGCCGCACGAGAAATCCAGAGCGGCTCCGGTGCTGACGGTCAGCCTGGGGGTGGGCGCGGTGGTCCCTGACTTGGCCGACGAGCCGTTGTCGCTGATCGACGCGGTGGATCGCGCGCTGTACCAGGCCAAGTTGCAGGGCCGCAACCGCATCGCGATGGCCGACGAACCGTAGCGGGCGACGCGGTCGACAGGCGTCAACAAGCAAAGGCCCCGCATGCGGGGCCTTTGCTGTTTTCGATGATGCAACGGCGTTTTACGCCTCGACGTCTTCCTTGTACGCATCCACCGGGATGCAGGCGCACATGATGTTCTTGTCGCCGTAGACGTTGTCGACGCGGGCCACCGGCGGCCAGTACTTCTGCAGCTTCAGGCTGGCCAGCGGGAAGGCGGCCAACTCGCGCGGGTAGGCGTGGGTCCATTCGCTGGCGCTGACCGTGGTGGCGGTGTGCGGCGCGTTTTTCAGCGGGTTGTCCTCGCCGTCGAGCTGGCCGTTTTCGATGGCGCGGATCTCGTCGCGGATCTGGATCATCGCGTCGATGAAGCGATCCAGCTCGCCCTGCGATTCGCTTTCCGTCGGCTCCACCATCAGCGTGCCCGACACCGGGAAACTCAGCGTGGGTGCGTGGAAGCCGAAATCGATCAGCCGCTTGGCCACGTCCTCGGCGCTGATGCCGGTGCTGTCTTTAAGCGGGCGCAGGTCGAGGATGCATTCGTGCGCCACCAGCCCGTTGCGACCGGTGTACAGGGTGGGGTAGTGCGACTCCAGGCGCCTGGCGATGTAGTTGGCATTGAGCAGCGCCACTTGCGTGGCCTTGCGCAGGCCCTGCTGGCCCATCAGGGTGATGTACATCCAGCTGATCGGCAGGATCGACGCGCTGCCGAAGGTGGCGGCGCTGACCATCGCGCCGTTGCCGGTGCCCTGGGTGCGCGCGCCATCGTTGCCCAGCGCGCCCGGCAGGAACGGCGCCAGGTGCGAGCGCACCGCACACGGGCCCACGCCCGGGCCGCCGCCGCCGTGCGGGATGCAGAAGGTCTTGTGCAGGTTGAGGTGGCTGACGTCCGAGCCCCATTTGCCGGGCTTGGCCACGCCGACCAGCGCGTTCATGTTGGCGCCGTCGGTGTACACCTGACCGCCGTGCTGGTGGACGATGTCGCAGATGGCGACCACGTCTTCCTCGAACACGCCGTGGGTGGACGGGTAGGTCAGCATGATCGCAGCGAGGTTGGCCGAATGCTTCTCGGCCTGCGCGCGGATATCTTCCAGGTCCACGTTGCCGTTCGCGTCGCACTTGGTGACCACCACCTTCATGCCGCACAGGTGCGCAGAGGCGGGGTTGGTGCCGTGGGCGGATTCGGGGATCAGGCAGATGTCGCGATGGCCTTCGCCGCGCGACTGGTGCCAGGCGCGGATGGCCAGCAGGCCCGAATACTCGCCCTGGGCGCCGGAGTTCGGCTGCAGGCTCACCGCGTCGTAGCCGGTGATTTCCGCCAGCTGCGCTTCCAGCCCGGCGATCAGTTCCTGATAGCCCTGCGTCTGCGCGGCGGGCGCGAACGGGTGGATGTTGGCGAATTCCGGCCAGGTGATCGGGATCATCTCGGCGGTGGCGTTGAGTTTCATGGTGCACGAGCCCAGCGGGATCATGGTGCGATCCATCGCCAGGTCCTTGTCGGCCAGCGCGCGCATGTAGCGCAGCATCTCGTGTTCGCTGTGGTGGCTGTTGAACACCGGATGGGTGAGGAACGGCGAGGTGCGCCGCAAGGTCTCGGGGATCAGCGACGGTGCGCTGGCGTCCAGCGCGTCGATGCTGGGCAGGCTGGCGTCGTCGCCGCCGAAGATGCGCCACAGCAGTTCGATGTCGGCGCGCGTGGTGGTCTCGTCCAGCGAGATGCACAGGTACTCGCCCCACGCCTTGCGCAGGTTGGCACCCAGCGTCACCGCGCGTGCGGCGAGGGCGTCGGTGCGATCGCCGGTCTTCAGGCTGATCGTGTCGAACGCGCTGTCGTGGTGACTGGCGGTGAAGCCGAGCTGCTGCAGGCCGGCCTTCAGGATCGCGGTGAGCCGCGCCACGCGCGATGCGATGCGGGTGAGGCCCTTGGGGCCGTGGTAGACGGCGTACATCGAGGCCATCACGGCGAGCAGCACCTGTGCGGTGCATATGTTGCTGGTGGCCTTCTCGCGGCGGATGTGCTGCTCGCGCGTCTGCAGGGTGAGGCGGTAGGCCGTGTTGCCCTGCGCGTCCACCGACACGCCGATGAGCCGGCCGGGCATGGAGCGCTTGTACGCATCGCGACAGGCCATGAACGCCGCATGCGGGCCGCCGAAACCGAACGGCACGCCGAAGCGCTGCGAGTTGCCGATCACGATGTCGGCGCCCATCTCGCCTGGGGTCTTGAGCAGGGTCAGCGCCAGCAGGTCGGTGGCGAAGATGGCCAGCGCGTTCTTCGCGTGGATCTTCGCGGTCTCTTCGCTCCAGTCCATCAGCCAGCCGCTGCTGGCCGGGTACTGGATCAGCGCGGCGAAGTAATCGTCCGCGGCGATCGCGGCATCCCACGCCTCGGCCGAGTCGGCCAGCTTGATCACCAGGCCCAGCGGCTCGGCGCGCGTGCGCATCACCTCGATGGTCTGCGGGTGGGCGTCGCCGAACACCACCACGACGTTGCCCTTGGCCTTGGCCGAGCGCCTGGCCAGGGTCATCGCCTCGGCCGCAGCTGTGGCCTCGTCCAGCAGCGAGGCGTTGGCGATGTCCATGCCGGTGAGGTCGGCGCACAGGGTCTGGAAGTTGATCAGCGCCTCCATGCGTCCCTGCGAGATTTCCGCCTGATACGGCGTATACGCCGTGTACCAGGCCGGGTTCTCCAGGATGTTGCGCAGAATGACGTTGGGCGTGAACGTGCCGTAGTAGCCCTGGCCGATGAAGCTGCGCAACACCTGGTTCCTGTCGGCGATGGCGCGGATCCTGGCCAGCGCGTCCTCTTCGGTGATCGCCTCGGGCAGGGCCAGCGGCGCGGCCGACTTGATCGAGCCGGGCACGATGGCGTCGGTCATCGACTCCAGCGAGTCGTGGCCGATCGTGTGCAGCATGCGGGCGATTTCGGCATCGTCCGGACCGATGTGACGTTCGATGAACGCGCCGTGGTGTTCCAGGTCGCGCAACGAGGCATGGGTGGGGTGGCTCATGTCAGGGCATCCGAAGACAGCGTGCGTGCCGCACGCGAGGCGCCCCTCTGTCCTTTTGCCTGAGAGTTTGGAAGCACCGATGTGGTCGCTTCGTGCCCCTTCGGCGCCGGATTCAACCGGTCTCTCCAGAGTGTTTGCGCGCGGTGGTATGGGAGCCTGAGCGATTACGGGCGTTGCGTCTTCGGCAGCAGTCGTGTCCCGCGAGGGCGACCGCTTCTCCCACCACGCGTTTACCGCGGCGATTATACAGGGGCCGGCGGCACGGGGGCGTTATTCTTGAGTGCCGATTCATGCGAGGACAAGGTGATGATCCGCATTGGCGAAATCGACCATGTGGTGCTTCGCGCCATCGACATCGAAGCCATGCAGCGCTTCTACGTCGACGTGCTGGGCTGCCACGAGGAGCGCCGGCAGGACGAGATCGGCCTGGTGCAGTTGCGTGCGGGCGCGTCGCTGATCGACCTGGTCAGCGTGGACGGCGAGCTGGGTCGTCATGGTGGCGTGGCGCCCGGCCCCGAGGGCCACAACGTGGACCATATCTGCCTGCGCTTGGAGGCGTACGACGAGGCGGCGATCCTGGCCCATCTCAAGTCGCATGGTGTGCGCCTCGGCGAGTCAGGCTCGCGCTACGGTGCGCGTGGCGAGGGGCCGTCGATCTATCTGTACGACCCGCAGGGCAACATGATCGAGTTGAAAGGCCCGGCGGTTACGAGCACGGTTCCTCCCCCGCGTGACGGGGAGGTCAGGAGGGGTAAGGTTCCTGGCCTGTGACGAAGAGCGACCCCACCCCACCCCCCCTGCTGCGCAGGGGAGGTAGCAAGGCATGTTCTTCCCTGACTTCAGTCAAACTCCGAAAACACGGAGGCCGCCTTGAAAGGCGGCCTTCCTGACGTTAATCGAACCCGGAAAAGACGAAGGCCCGCAGCAATGCGGGCCTTCGTTTACAATTGGTGCCCAGAAGAGGACTCGAACCTCCACGGAGTTGCCCCCGCTAGCACCTGAAGCTAGTGCGTCTACCAATTCCGCCACCTGGGCAGTGGGTCTCACGTCGCTGCAGCAGCTGCGTGAGCCGCGTAATGTAGGCACCTGCCGATAGCTTGTCAACACTTTTCCACCCCCCTTTCCATCGCGCCGTGGCATTCTCCGCGTCGCGTACATCACAAGGACACTGAGTGACCAGAAAAACCCCACCCCATTCCGGCAAGCCGCCGGAATCATCGCCCGCGAAGAAATCGGCCCGCCGCTCACCGCGCGCCGCCGTTCCCGCGGACAAGCGCAACCGGGCTGCCGCCGGCGCCGTGCGCGACCCGCAAGCCGAGCGCGAGGCCCGTCGTTACGACCGGCCCATCCCCAGCCGCGAGGCGATCCTCGCCCTGCTCGAAGAACGCGGCGAATTGCTGACCGAGGCGCGCATCGCCGAGGCACTGCAGATCATTGAAGAAATCGACCTTGAAGCACTGCGCAAGCGTCTCGCCGCCATGGTGCGCGACGGCCAGTTGCTGCTGGGTCGGCGCGGCGGCTACGCGCCGACGCAGAAGCTCGACCTGATCGCCGGCCGCGTGCTGGCCAACGCCGAGGGCTATGGCTTCCTGCGCCCGGACGAAGGTGGCGAAGATCTTTATCTGTCGCCGCAGCAGATGCGCGCGGTGATGCACGGCGACCGCGTATTGGCCAGCGTGGTCGGCATCGACCGCCGCGGCCGCAGGCAGGGTGCCATTGCCGAAGTGCTGGAACGTCGTTCGCCGCGGCTGGTCGGTCGCGTGGTGATCGAGAACGGCGTGATCCTGGTGACGCCCGACGACCGCCGCCTGCATCTGGATGTGCTGATCAAGCCGGGTCAGGACCAGGGCGCGCAGTCCGGCCAGATCGTGGTGGCTGAAATCACCGATCCGCCCACGGCCCAGCGTGGGCCGATGGGTGTGATCCGCGCCGTGCTGGGCGAACGCCTGCAGCCGTCGCTGGTGGTGGAAATGGCGATCGCCAGCCACGATCTGCCGCACGAATGGCCGGCCGACGTGCTGCGCGATGCGGCCCAGGTCGAATCGGTGGTGACTGCTGCCGAGCGCGAGGGCCGCACCGATATCCGCAAGTTGCCGCTGGTCACCATCGACGGTGCCGACGCCCGCGATTTTGATGATGCGGTGTACGCCGAGCCGAAACGCGGCGGCGGCTGGCGGCTGATCGTGGCGATTGCCGACGTGTCGCATTACGTGCAGGTCGGCAACGCGCTGGACCGCGAAGCCTACGAGCGCAGCACGTCCACCTATTTCCCCGGCTTCGTGGTGCCGATGCTGCCGGAGACGCTGTCCAACGGCATCTGCTCGCTGATGCCGAAGGTCGAGCGGATGTGCATGGTGTGCGACATGGTGGTCGACGCCGATGGCGCGGTCAGCAAGGCGAAGTTCTATGACGCCGTGATGCTGTCGCACGCGCGGCTCACCTACGACAAGGTGTGGCAGGCCGTGGGTCTGAAAGATGCCGACGCGCGCCATGAAGTGGCCGACGTGCTGCCGCAACTGGAAAACCTGCACGCGCTGTACAAGGCGATGGCGGCGCAGCGCAAGCGTCGCGGCGCGATCGACTTCGAGACGCCGGAAGTGAAGTTCCGCCTCGACAACACCGGCAGCGTGGAGTCGATGGGCGCCACCGAGCGCAACGACGCGCACAAGCTGATCGAGGAATGCATGATCGCCGCCAA
>DATJCF010000006.1:0-3581 GCA_035514935.1 Rhodanobacter sp.
TGCACCTGCTCGCGCCAGGCCTTGTGCGCCTCATAGGGACGATCCGGGAAACTGGCGTCGGCATGCGCCACCGCCTGCGCATGCTGCGGCCAGGTGACCTGGCCATAGCAGGTCGGCCAATCCGGGCACGACAGCCCGGCGTTGGACAGCCGCACGAAGGCGCCGAACATCACCAGCCCGAACGCGAACAGGGCCGCAAAGGCCGCCAGCCAGCGCAACCATCCCTTCATTCGCCGCGACATCACTTGACCACCTTTTGCAGATCACGCGCCAACCCGGGGCCATCGAAGCCGGCCGGGTAATACGACAACGCGGTGCCGTTGGATTCCACCAGCACCACGCTGAGGCTGTCCGGCGCGGACGAGCGGAACTTCGCCAGCTTGTCGCCCACGTCGTTGCCCAGCAGCCAGAACGGCTGCATCGCCTCGCGGCGTTGTGGGTCGGCCGGCGGCGCGCCGAGATAAAGCAGGCGCAGACGCCCCTGGTTGCGGTTGAGCATCACCCGCGCCTTGGCCAGGCCGGTGAGCAGGTCGAAACACTGTGCCGCGCAATCGGGCCCCGGCAGCGCCACCAGGGTCAGCCGCGGTTCGCTGTCGCGCCATGCATACGGACGGCCATCGGCCAGTTGCACGTCGAGCTTCTCCGCCACGAAATTCCGCTGCGGCACGATGGGCTCGCCGTTGCCCTTGGTACCGGGCTGCCATCCCGCCAGGGTCAGCAGGCCGGCCACCAGCATGGGCGCGGCAAACACCAGCGCGATCAACACCAGATACAGTCGGCTTCGCTTGCGCGAATGGGGTGACGAAGGGGAGCGGGTTTCATTCATGGTCAGGCATCTTCAAGGAGAACGGCGGCGCTTGTCGCGATTCAACACCAGCAGGATCGCCACTGCCGCCAGCGCAAACGAAAACCACTGGAACGCATAGGCGCGGTGGCGCGCGGGCGTCATCGAAAGTTCAAGCAAATGCTGGCGGATGTAGCCGGAAGCGGAGTCCGCATCCAGCGCCAGCACGCGAGGAAACAGCGGGCGGCCCAGATCGGCGGCGAGCTCGGTCGGGTCGAGAAAAATGCTTTCCTTCGGCCAGTGCGTCTGCCGTGCCAGCGCGTTGCCACCCATCTCGAAACCAACCGGCGGCGGCGGCACATACAACCCCTGCAGCGTGGTTTCCTCTTTCGGCAAGGCCGGCAGCACTGGTGTGGTGCCGTTGGCGCCGGGATGCAGGAAACCCGCGTCGACCAGCAGCAAGCTGGTTTCACCCTCGACCGCAAACGGCACGAACACCTCGACGCCACCGCGATGATCGTGGTGCGGGTTGTCCAGCAGGTAGATGCGATCGAGCAGATAACGGCCGCGAGCGCGCACGCGCGGAAAGCTGTCTGTCGGCGGCCGCACCGCGACGCCGGCAAAGTCCTGCGGCGCGGCCGAAACGGATGTGGCATAGCGCCGCAGAAGCGCTTCCTTGTAGTCGGCCCGATGCAGCTGCCAGACGCCCAGATACACGAACAGCGCCGCTCCAGCCACGGCAAGCAGCAGCGCCCACCAGGGCGGACGGCGCAGCCGCATCATGCGGAACGCCTGCCGGCGGTGGTTATACTGGCGATGTCGAATTCCTTCGGATCAATCACGTGGAAACCATCTACAAATATGCGCTGGTGGTGATGCTGCTGGTGGTAATTTTCAGCCTCGGCCAGGCGCTGTACTTCATGATGACCGACAAGGACGATGACAAGCGCACGGTGTGGGCGCTGACCCGGCGCATCGGCCTGTCGATCGTGTTGATCGGCATGGTTGCGTTCGGCATCTGGATGGGATGGCTGCAACCGCACGACGTCGGCGGCTGATTGTACTGCCCCCGCGGCGCACGCGCGCCGCGCGCGACATTCGCGCACGCCGTCTCGGCGCATCCGCCCGACAGGCACAAACCGCCCATTGCAGAACACGCCGGATCACCGGCCAAAAAAAACCCGCCGATATGGCGGGTCTTTTTCATGCGGCGAGCCTGTCGTTCAGAGGATGTAGACGAACAGGAACAGGCACAGCCAGACCACGTCGACGAAGTGCCAGTACCACGCCACCGCCTCGAAACCGAAATGGTGATCCTTGTTGAAATGGCCTTTCAACACGCGGAACCAGATCACCAGAAGCATGATCGTGCCCAGCGTCACGTGCAGGCCGTGGAAGCCGGTCAACATGAAGAAGGTGGCGCCGTAGACGCCGCTGCGCAGGGTGAGGTTCAGCTCGTTGTAGGCCTCCATGTACTCGTGCGCCTGGAAATACAGGAACGTGGCGCCGAGCAGAACAGTGAGGCCGAGGAACAGCAGGATCTTGCCGCGCTGTCCCGCGCGCAGCGCGTGATGCGCGATCGTCACGGTGACGCTGGAGGTGAGCAGCAACATCGTATTGAGCAGCGGCAGGCCCCACGCCGGCACGGTCCGGAATGCGCCACCGGCCTGCTCCGGGCCGCCACCGCCGTTGGCACCCCAGGCCGCGACGTAGTCGCTCCACAGGAACTGGTGGGTCAGCACGCCGTGGCCGTGGCCGCCGAGCCACGGCAACGAAAACATGCGGATGTAGAACAGTGCGCCGAAGAATGCGCCGAAGAACATCACCTCGGAAAAGATGAACCACATCATGCCCATGCGGAATGAGGTGTCCACCTGGGCGTTGTAGCTGCCAGCCAGCGATTCGTTGATCACCGAGCGGAACCAGCCGAAGAACATGCCGATGATGCCGATCACGCCGATCGTCAGCACACCCTTGCCGAAACCGGCTTCGCCGGGGCCGGCGTTCAACCAGTGCGCGGCACCGAACACGGTGATGAACATGACTACTGCGGCCACGATCGGCCAGTAGCTCTTGGTCGGAACGAAATACGCGTCGTGCTGCTGACCCATGGTGAGACCCCGTGGATTTCTCTT
Source organism: Rhodanobacter sp. (assembly GCA_035514935.1). Lineage (GTDB taxonomy): Bacteria > Pseudomonadota > Gammaproteobacteria > Xanthomonadales > Rhodanobacteraceae > Rhodanobacter. The sequence continues at coordinate 2,920 of DATJCF010000006.1, forward strand.
GATGACTTTTGCCCCGTCGTACCGCCCGGGGAACTGCATGCCGGTCAATAACCGACCGGTTGAAAGGAAAGATGTGGCAACCGCTACTTCATCAGCAGGATCTGCACGAACGACAGCGCGAAAAACACCAGCACGATGACGAGAAGTATCTTCACGGTGCGATTCACACCCTTGCGGCTTTCGTCGTCTTGTTGATGCTCGTTCATGTCCTCGGCTCTGTTTGCACCCTTGCAGCCACGAAGGCGCAGGGGTGCGGCAAGAATCAGTCGTTCACGTGGCCGTGGGCCAGTTCTTCGTCACGAACCACCGGCGGCAGCTCGAAGGTGTGATACGGCGCCGGCGACGGCACGGTCCACTCCAACCCCTTGGCACCTTCCCACACGCGGTCGGTGGCCTTCTTCTTCGAGAAGAACACGCAATGGATCAGCACGCCGATGAAGATCAGCTGCGAAGCGCCGAACAGGAAGCCGCCGATCGAGCTGACCATGTTGAAGTTGGCGAACGCCACGTTGTAATCGGGAATGCGGCGCGGCATGCCGGCCAGGCCCAGGAAGTGCTGCGGGAAGAACAGCACGTTGACCCAGATCACGCTGTTCCAGAAATGCACCTTGCCCCAGAACTCGCTGTACATGTTGCCGGTCCACTTCGGCATCCAGTAATAC
>DATJCF010000007.1:0-1693 GCA_035514935.1 Rhodanobacter sp.
GATGCAGCGTTTCCGGGGCGAGCTCTACGTCGGCACCACCAAGGGCCTGTTCCTGCTGCACAGCGGGGTCGACGGCAACGCGGAGTTCGTGGCGCTGGATGGCGTCCGCGCCCAGGTCTGGAGCTTTCTGGACATGGGCGACTCGCTGCTGGCGGCAACATCGCAAGGTGTGGTGGAAGTGAGGAATGGCGTCGCGAAACCCTGCGCGGCACAGGTGTGCACTTCCGGTGACGTGGCCTTTTCGCTGCTGCGCTCGGCGCGCGACCCCTCACGCGTTTTCGTGGGCCTGCGCAACGGCCTGGCGGTGATGCGACGCGATAGCGGCAAGTGGATCGACGAAGGCAGGATTCCCGGCATTTCCGGCGACATCCGCTCTCTGGCCCACGATGACCACGACAACCTCTGGCTGGGCACGCTCAGCAACGGCGCCATCCGCGTTGCCCTGCCGGACGAATGGCAGCCAGGCGACGGCGTGCCACCGCATACGCAGTCGTTCCAGCAGCACCGCGATTCGGTTGCCAGCCCCGACTATGCGTTCGTGATGTCGCTCGCCGCCGGGTTGCGCGTGGTTACCGCCCAGGGCATCTACCTCTACGACGAGAAGCGCGCCAGGCTGAAGCCGGATACCGCATTCGCCAGCCTGTTCCCGCAGGGAGCGAGGCGGCTTTCGCGGCTCAGCGAAAGCGTGCCCGGACACATCTGGATGTACACCGCCGACGGCACCAAGACCATCCGCGAAACCGGCGTGGCCGTGGCCGATGCCAAGGGCCATTACCACTGGGAGCCGCAACCGCTGCGTGCGCTGTCCGGGGTGGAGATGTACACCCTCTACGCCGAGCCCGACGGCATCACCTGGTTCGGCTCCAGCGACGGCCTGTATCGACTGGACTCCTCGATCACCGCGCCGCCGGACAAACCGCGGCCCACCTTGCTGCGCAAGATTTCCGACGGAAGCGGCCATGTGTTGTGGGGCGGCGCAAGCACCACTCCGCCGACGCTGAAATTGCCATGGGGCAACAACAGCCTGCGCTTCGATTACGCCTCGCCGAATTTCCGCGCACGCGCCGCCAACACCTTCCAGGTGCAACTGGAAGGCGCCGATACGCGCTGGTCGGACTGGAGCGCGGAAACCTATCGCGACTACACCAACATCCACGAGGGCGATTACCGTTTCCGCGTGCGCTCGCGCGATTTCCGCGGCAACATCGGCGCCGATGCGGAATTCGCCTTCCAGGTGCTGCCACCGTGGTATCGCACCTGGTGGGCCTACCTGGGTTATTTCGTGCTCGCCTACCTGGTGGCCGCGCTGGGTATCCAGTTCCGCTCCGCCGTGCTGCAGCGGCGCAACCGCGAGCTGGCGCGCCTCATCGAGCAGCGTACCGAGGAGCTTTCCGCATCGAACCACGCGCTGGAGGAAGCCAACAGCGCACTGCAGCGGCAGACCATCACCGATGCGCTTACCGGCATGAAAAATCGCCGCTACGCGCTGGAAAACGTGGGCCGCGACGTCGCCTCGGTCTTGCGCCTCTACCGCGAACTTGGCCCGAACGCAGCGCAAGGCCCCGCCGCCAACATCAACCTGCTGTTCCTGCTGATCGACATCGACCACTTCAAGGACGTCAACGATCACTACGGCCATGCCGCAGGCGACCGCGTGCTGGCGCAACTGCGCGACATCACCCTCGCCGCCATC
>DATJCF010000008.1:0-3954 GCA_035514935.1 Rhodanobacter sp.
AACTACCGCACGCCGCTGGCCGGCGGCCAGCTGCTGCTGACCGCGGCGTACAGCCACAACAGCACCGACATCCGCAAGGTGCGCGACACGCCGTCGCAGCTCACCGCGATCGGCGCCGGCAACGTGCTGTTCGGCGACGAGGAGCGCAATACGCTCACCGACGCCGCGCCGCGCCAGCGCGGCTCATTCAGCGCCCGCTGGGACACCGCGCGCTGGGGATTGTTGGGCCGCGTGATCCGCCAAGGTGCCACGACCCGCGTGTTCGATTTCGGCGATGGCTACGAGCCGACACAGACCTACGCGGCGCGCTGGCAGCTCGATGCCGAAGTGGCGTTCCACGCCACGCCGCGGTTCACCATCGCGTTGGGCGGCTACAACCTCACCAACCAGTACCCGACCCGCTCCAACAGCGACATCAACTACGCGGAGAATTTCCCGTACGACGTGATCTCGCCGATCGGCAACAACGGTGCCTACTGGTACGGCCGGGTGCGCTACACGTTCTGAGCGCGTGCTCAAGACGACCGAGCGACTCCATTGTCATCAAGAAAGCGCGCGGCCTGGTGCCGCGCGTTTTCTTTTGGGAGGTATCTTTACCGGGGGACAAATCGGCAGACCCTTGTCGAAAGCGCGCACTCCCGTTCGTCGTCCTTGCAAGCGTCACATTCTGATCGGCGCTCCATCAACTCACCAAAGGACACCGGCATGGCACGCACAACCCGCTTCGCAATCCCCATCCTCGGCCTGGCCGCCCTGTTATCGCTCGCTGCAGGCGCAACAACCCACGCCGCCACGGTGAGCTACAACATCGACCCGGACCACACCTACCCCAGCTTCGAGGCCGACCACTTCGGCGGGCTGTCGGTGTGGCGCGGCAAGTTCAACCACAGCAGCGGCACGGTGATGCTGGACAAGGCGGCCGGTACCGGCACGGTGAAGGTCGTGGTGGACATGAAGAGTGCCGACTTCGGCCAGGATGCCTTGAACAAGGGCGCGCAGGGCAAGGAGCTGTTCGAGTCGGACAAATACCCGACGGCGACCTATACCGGCAAGCTGGCCGGCTTCGTCAATGGCGCGCCGACCGAAGTGGTGGGCAACCTGACCCTGCATGGCGCCACCCACCCACTGACGCTGAAGATCAACAGCTTCAAGTGCATGCCGCACCCGATGCTGAAGCGCGAGGTGTGCGGCGCCGACGCGCTGGCCACGTTCAAGCGCGATGCGTTCGGCATGGATGCGGGCAAGGACTACGGCTTCAGCATGGACGTGACGCTGCGCATCCAGGTCGAGGCGATCGCTGCCCCGTCCGCTTGAGCGAGCGTTTACGCGAAAGCGGGAGCAAGAGCGCCCCCATCCACCCTGTCGGGCACCTTGAATTGATGCCATCCATGGCATCAGCCCTTCGGGCAGCGTTGCTGCTCAAGATGGCAATCCTGCCATCTTGTCCCCGCTTCGCAGGGGAAGGAAAACCGGACACCGCGCCAGGCACCGCAGGGGCGGGACGGGCGCCTCAGCCCAGCGCCAGCACATCCCCCAGCAGGGCCTGCGCCGTCACTTCCGGCCCGGCACCGGGGCCCTGGATCACCAGCGGGGTGGTGTTGTAGCGGGTGGTGGTGAGGGCGAACTGGTTGTCGGTGCCGTTGAGGCGTGCAGCCGGATGGGTGGCGGCAACCTCCACCAGACCCACGCGGGCGCGGCCGCGCTGGTTGAGGCGGGCCAGGTAGCGCAGCACGTTGCCGCGCGATTGCGCGTCGGCATGGCGGGCGGCCAGCGGCGCGTCCAGTTCTTCCAGGCGGGTCAGGAACTGCTCGGTGTCCAGATCGCGCAGGGATTCGGGCACCAGGCTCTCCACGTCCACCTCTTCACTGCCCAGCGCGAAGCCGGCGTTGCGGGCCAGGATGAGCAGCTTGCGCGCCACGTCCTCACCCGAGAGATCGGCGCGCGGATCGGGTTCGGTGTAGCCGAGCTTGCGCGCGTCGCGCAGCAGCGCGGAAAACGGCTGGCTGCCGTTGTACTGGTTGAACAGGTAGGACAGCGATCCGGAGAACACGCCTTCCAGCGTGAGCAGGCTGTCACCGCAGCCGAGCAGGCGGCGCAGCGTGGAGATCACCGGCAAGCCGGCGCCGACGGTGGCGGCATCGCCATAGCTGCCGCCATGGGCGCGGGCCGTCTGCAGGGCGCGCCAGCCGGAAAGATGACCGCCGGCCAGCGACTTGTTCGCCGTGACCACGTGATAGCCGCGTGCCAGCCAGTCGGCGTGACGCGAGGCCAGCGTGGTACAGGCGGTGGCGTCGACCACAACCCTCAGCTCGCTGCCGCTGGCGTCCAGCGCCGCAAGCAGGGCATCGTCGTCACGCGGCTGGCCATGCTGCTGCCAGGAACCGTTCAATTCACGCGAAGCGATGCCGTCCGCGTCGATCTGCTGCTGGCGCGAATTGGCCACGCCGATCAGGCGCACGTGTTTCGCCACCGGGGTTTTCAGCAGCTCCAGCAGGGCGCCGCCCACCACGCCGGTGCCCAACAGCACCAGCGCGATATCGGACGTTTTGCGATGGGCGAACGGTGATGCGTCAGTGGCCGGCACACTCATGCGCTGACCCGACGTTTGGAGAGCACCGCCTGGGCGCGTTCCAGCGCACCATCCAGGTCGCGCAACAGATCGTCACCGTCCTCGATGCCCACCGACAGGCGCAGCAGGCTGTCGGCGATACCGGCCGCGTGACGCGCCTCCGCTGCCATCGAGGCATGCGTCATCGAGGCGGGATGAGCCACCAGGCTTTCCACGCCGCCCAGCGACTCGGCCAGCGAGAAATATTCCAGGCCGTTGACGAAGGCCTCGACCTGCTGCAGATCGCCATCCAGCTCGAAGCTCAGCATCGCGCCGAAGCCCTGCTGCTGACGCGCCGCCAGCGCATGGCCGGCGTGGCTCGCCAGGCCCGGGTAGTAAACCTTGCGCACGGCACCGTGCGCCTCCAGCCGTTCGGCGATGCGCTCGGCATTTTCCTGATGCTGGCGCAGGCGCACCGACAGCGTGCGCAGGCCGCGCAAGGTGAGGTAGCTGTCGAACGGCGCACCGGTGAGGCCGTTGCAGTTCGCCCACCATTTCAGCTGTTCGAACACGGCCGCATCGCGCGCCACCACCGCGCCGCCGACCACGTCGCTGTGGCCGTTGATGTACTTGGTGGTGGAATGCAGCACCACATCCGCGCCCAGCAGCAAGGGCTGCTGCAGCGCCGGCGAGAGGAAGGTATTGTCCACCACCACCAGCGCGCCGACCGCATGCGCCGCCTGGGTCACATGGCGCACGTCGGTGATCCGCAACAGCGGGTTGGACGGTGTCTCCACCCAGACCAGCGCCGGCTTGGTGGCCAGGCCGCGGGCCAGCGCCGCCGGGTCGGTGAGGTCGGCGAATTCGAGGGTGAAACGGCCCTTCTTGGCCCAGGCGTCCAGCAGGCGCCAGGTGCCACCGTAGCAATCGTGCGCCGCCAGCACCTTCGCCCCGGCCGGCACCAGCTCCAGCGCCAGCGCCACCGCCGACATGCCGCTGGAGGTGATCACGCCGCCCGCGCCCTGCTCCAGCTCGGCCAGCGCATAGCCCAGCAGGTCGCGCGTGGGATTGCCGCTGCGCGAGTAGTCGTAGACGCGCTTGATGCCGAACCCGGCGAAGCTGTAGTTGCTGGACAGGTGCAGCGCCGGCACCACGGCGCCGTGCTGGGTGTCGCTCTCGATGCCGGCACGCACCGCGCGCGTGCTGGGGGCGGAAGTATCGCTCATGGGGTTCTCCGGATTACGGGTGTAGCGGCAGGTGCGCAAAAGGTTGAAGGCGGGCAGTCCGTGGCGGCGTTCATCGCAGCGCCTGGCGCAGCAGCGGTACGAGTTGTTCGGGCTCTTTCAGGAAGGCGTCGTGGCCGTACGGCGACTCGACCACTTCCAGCATGGCCGGCCCATGCAACC
>DATJCF010000009.1:0-2027 GCA_035514935.1 Rhodanobacter sp.
GAGCGCCAGCCCAGGTTCTGCGACATCAGTCCGCCGACCAGCGAACACAGCCCGGCGCCGCCCCACGAACCGATCGACCACATCGACACCGCGCGCCCCGCCAGCAGCACCGGTGCGGCCATCGCGCCGGTGGGCGTGATCGCCACCAGCAGCGAGCCGGCGATGCTCAGGTAGAAGCCGATGCGGGTGATCCGCAGCCGACCGACACGGTCGGCCAGCCCGCCGAAGACCACGATGAAGATGCCCGAGAACAGCGAAGTCAGCGCCACCGCGATGTTCATGGTGGCCGCGTTGATGCCCAGGTCGCGCTGCATGTCGGGTGCGATGTTGAGCGTGGTCTGGGCGAACAGCCAGAACGCGACCACGCCCATGATGATGCCCAGCAGCAGGCGGTCGTTGCCCTGGAAGTGGGCGGGCGGCTGGCCGGGTGCAGGCGTGGCGACAGTGTTCATGCAACCTCCTTGGGCTCAAGTCACTGTACGGCGCCGAAGGTATTACAGGCCGGGGCCGATTGCACTGGAAAAACGCTGCACCCTTCGCTCACTCGCTCGCGGCCGGCCGCCGGGCCGGGGCAACTATACTGGCGGGCCCATGGCCGCCTTTGCACCCGCCACGCGTTGTCCCTACACGAGGTCCGTACAGCCCGACATGAATACCGCCAACCGCAAGCCCTTGCCGGGCACTTCCCTGGATTACTTCGATACCCGCGCGGCCGTGGATGCGCTCCGGCCCGGGGCCTACGCCGGCTTGCCGTACTGCTCGCGCGTGTTCGCCGAAAACCTGGTGCGGCGTTGCGATCCGGCGACCCTGGACGCGTCGCTGTGGCAGCTGATCGAGCGCCGTCGGGATCTGGACTTTCCGTGGTTCCCGACGCGGGTGGTGTGCCACGACATCCTCGGGCAGACCGCGCTGGTGGATCTGGCCGGCCTGCGCGACGCCATCGCGGAGCAGGGCGGTGATCCGGCACTGGTCAATCCGGTGGTGCCGACGCAGCTGATCGTCGACCACTCGCTGGCGGTGGAGGCGCCGGGTTTCGATCGCGACGCTTTCGCCAAGAACCGCGCCATCGAGGACCGTCGCAACGAGGACCGTTTCCACTTCATCAACTGGACCAGGCACGCGTTCAAGAATGTCGACGTGATCCCGCCGGGCAACGGGATCATGCATCAGATCAATCTGGAGCGGATGTCGCCGGTGGTGCACGCGGTCGACGGCGTGGCGTATCCGGACACGCTGGTCGGCACCGACAGCCATACGCCGCACGTGGATGCGCTGGGCGTGATCGCCATCGGCGTCGGCGGCCTGGAAGCCGAGAGCGTGATGCTGGGCCGTGCGTCGTGGATGCGCCTGCCCGACATCATCGGCGTGGAGCTGAGCGGCAAGCCGCAGCCGGGCATCACCGCCACCGACATCGTGCTGGCGCTGACCGAGTTCCTGCGCAACCAGCGCGTGGTCGGCGCGTATCTCGAGTTCTACGGCGCGGGCGCCGCGGCGCTGACCCTGGGCGATCGCGCCACGATCACCAACATGACGCCGGAGTTCGGCGCGACGGCGGCGATGTTCTACATCGACCGGCAGACCATCGATTACCTGAAGCTGACCGGCCGCGCGGACGAACAGGTCAGGCTGGTGGAAACCTACGCCCGGCAGACCGGCCTGTGGGCGGACGACCTGGTGACCGCCGAGTACGAGCGCGTGCTGCATTTCGACCTGTCGGCGGTGGTACGCACCATGGCCGGCCCGTCCAACCCGCACCGGCGCCTGCCGACCGCCGACCTGGCTTCGCGCGGCATCGCCGTGGATCTGGACAAGGCCCGCGCGCAGGAAGCCGAGGGGCTGATGCCCGATGGCGCGGTGATCATCGCCGCCATCACCAGCTGCACCAACACCTCCAATCCGCGCAACGTGATCGCCGCCGGCCTGCTGGCGCGCAACGCCAACGCGCGCGGGCTGACCCGCAAGCCGTGGGTCAAATCCTCGCTCGCGCCCGGCTCCAAGGCGGTGCAGCTGTACCTGGAAGATTCGAA
>DATJCF010000010.1:0-10027 GCA_035514935.1 Rhodanobacter sp.
AGGTGGGCGGGTTCGTCTCCAGCACCTTGGGGTCGACGAATTTCAGCGCGCTCTGGAAACTGCCCCAGCGCAAGGTGGCGGCGTAGGTGTTGAGGGTGCTGGTCAGCGCGTCTTTGCGCTGGGCCGTGGCACAGCCGGCGAGCAAAACGATGGCGGCAACGACGATAAGGATGCGACGCATGGATGGCTCCCCCGGCAAGCGCGATACCCTGCATTCTGCCGCAAGACGTGCGTCGCTGCGTGCAGGCCCTCAGTGCGTGCCGTCGGCGACGGCCGCCGACGCGGCACGGCGTTTGGCCACGAAACGCGCGATCAGGGTGGCGGCGGGCTTGCCATTGTCGCCCGGAATCACGCAGCTGACCTCGATGCGTGCCTTGCCGCGGCTGTCCAGCGAACGGAAGAAGCTGGCCCAGCTGGCATCGACCGGCAAGCGGGCCACGCTGGTGAAGTCGGCCCACACCGGACTCAGGTAGCGCACCGTCGATTCGCCCACAAAGACGTCGCAATCATCGCCGCGCTGGCGCAGGGCCAACTCGACCAGGGCCCAGCCGCTGAGGGTCATCACGCTCACCAGGCTGCCGCCGAACGCGCAGCCCTTGTCGTTGATGTTGGGTTGCAGCGGCGCGAACAGGGTGAGGCTATTGGCGTCACAGCCGCCAAGCTGCAGATCCATGGCCTTGGCCAGCGGAATCGTCGAGCGCATGAACTGGATCAGCTGCCGGGCCAGCAATGGTGTATCGGGCAAGGTCACGTCGGTGGAATCCAAACGAAAGGAGCAAACCGCGTAGTGTAGGGCGCCGCTACACTGGTCACCATGATTATCGGTGAATCGAATCGCGTGCGCGCTGTTGCCGGTACATCGCCGGCGGGGTCTTTGCGCGGCCGCACGGTGGTGATCACGCGCCCGGTGGGCGGTGGCGCCGCGCTCGCGCGCAAGGTGCGCGCGATGGGCGGGCTGCCGCTGCTGCTGCCCGGGCTTGCCCTGCGCGAGGTGGCGGACGAGGCCGCGGCACGCCGGGAATGGCAGGCGGCGTGCGCCGGCGAGGTGCTGATCTTCACCAGCCCGGCGGCGGTGCGCTACGCCGTGGCGCTGGCGCCGCCGCGGACGGCCGCGCTGGTGCTGGCGGTGGGCCAGGGCACCGCTCGTGCATTGCGGCGCCACGGTTTCAGCGACGTGCGCACGCCGCAGCGGCAGGACAGCGAGGGCTTGCTGGCGCTGGCTGAACTGCGCGAGCTGAATGACCGCGCCGTCGCGCTGATCAGCGCGCCCGGCGGCCGCGGCATGTTGCGCACGACGCTGGCCGAACGCGGCGCCGCCTTGCGCGAAGTCCATGTCTATCGACGCGTGCCGGCGCGACTGGACCGGCGCCATGTCGACGCCGTGCGGCGATTGCCGGCGTCGGCGTTGCTGCTGTTGTCCAGCGCCGAAAGCTGGCAGAACCTTGCCGCCGCTTTGCCGGCGGATGCGTTGAGCCGTCTGTGTGCCACCACCGCAGTGGTGAGCAGCGAGCGGTTGGCAGGCATCGCGGCTGTGGCCGGCTTTGCGCGGATCAGGCAGGCCGCTTCGGCGATGGCGGATGACCTGCTGGCGGCGGCCACGGGCGAATGACTTGCCGCTGTCTTCACGCCGGGTCGCCAGGCTGACGGGTTAAGGTCGCTGGCGGTAGCCACGGCGCGCGGTGTGTTGCCGGGGCTGTCGATCCGCCACCCTTCCACGGCGAAAAACGTGCGGCGTTTCGCGCTTCATCCTCGCTCGCTTTCTCCCTTCCAGCCTCTTAGCATGCCGTTATGACCACTCCAGACGAACCGATTGCGCCCCGCGATTCCCGCCCCGACCCCGTGCCGGCACGTCCCGCCCGGACTCCCGCCCCCGCGCACCCCGCGCGCCCCGGTGGCGGCATGCTGGCGCTGGCGATCCTGCTGGCGCTGGTCGCCATCGCCGTGGCCGCGTACGTGGGCTGGCGGCAGTGGCAACAGGAGCAGGGCAGCGACGCCAGTCGCCGCGGCGCCGCGGCGCTGACCCAGCGCATCGATGCGCTGGAGACCACCGTGGCCACCATCAGCGGCGAGCGCGGCAGCGTCGACCATCGCCTCAACGAGGCGGCGCAGGTCAACCAGTCACTGCGCGAAAGCCTGCTCAGCCAGGCCCAGCGCACGCGGCATCTGGAGGACGCGGTGGCGCAGTTGGCCGAAAAGAGCCTGTCCGGCCATGACGCCATGTTGCTGGACGAAACCGAGTCGCTGCTGCGGATGGCCAGCGAGCGCTACACCCTGTTCCATGACGCGCAAGGTGCGGCCGCCGCGTACACGCTGGCCGACCAGACCCTGGCGGGCGTGGACGATGGCGCCTTCACCGGCCTGCGCCAGAGCATCGATGCCGAGCGAGACGCGCTGGCCAAGAGCCAGCCGGTCGATCTGACCAGCACGCTGCAGCAGTTGAGTGCCTTGCGCGGCACGTTCACCCAGTTGCCGCTGAAACCGTTGGATACCGCCGCCTCCGCGCCAGCGGCGGATGGCTGGGCGCGCATCGGTCGCGCGCTCGCCAGCGTGGTCAGCGTGCAGCGCGACAACGGTGCCCCGCTGGCCGTGGCCGACGCGCGCTTTGCGCGCGAGTTGACCGCGATCGACCTGGCCCAGGCGCAAGCCGCCCTGCTGGCCCATGACGGCAAGGCCTACGCCGAGGCGTTGCAGCGGGTGGACGCCAGCCTGTCCACCTGGTTCGACCCCGATGCCAACGCCGTGCAGCAGGCACGAGCCACCATCGAGAAGCTCATCGCCGCGCGACCCGCTGGCGACGAAGTGGTGTTGGGTGCCGCCCTGATCGAGTTGCACAACCTGCGCGCCGTGCATGCGTTGAATGCAGGCGGTAGTGGCCCCGCCCGTGCGGCCAGCAACGCGGCACCGGCGCGCTCGGGCAGTGCCGCGGCAGGCGGAGCGCGGCGATGAAGCTCTGGCGCTGGATCCTGCTGCTGGTGGTCGTGGCGGCGCTGACCGCCTTCGGCTGGCATTGGATTGCCGAAGATCCCGGCTACGTCCTGTTGCGCCTGCGCGGCTGGCGGGTGGAGACCACGGTGGTGGCCGCCGCGGTCATCCTGGTGCTGGCGTGGGCCTTGCTCGGTCTTGCGTGGCGACTGCTGCGCTGGCCGTTCGGCGCGCTCTCGCGGCGCCATCGGCGGCTCAGCCAGCAGCGCCTGGGTGAAGGTCTCATCGCCCTTTTCGAGGGTCGCCATGGCGACGCCGAGCGCGATCTGAACCGCGCCTCGCGTCTGCCCAGCGTGCGCGGCCCGGCCCTGCTGGCGTCCGCCGAGGCTGCATCACGCCGCGGCGAGCACGGACGCGCGCTGGAGGCGCTCAACCAGGCGGCGCAGTCGGTGCCGCAGGCGGCACGCGTATTGCGGGCCCGCGTATTGCGCCGCGAAGGCAAGTCGTCCGAGGCGCTGGCCCTGCTGGCGCCCGAGGCGGACAAGGGCAGTCTGGCACCGGCCGGATGGCGTGAACTGGCACTGGCCGCGCTGGCCAGCGGCGACCTGCGCCGCGCCCGCGAGGCCCTGGCGCCGCTGCAGAAAAGCGCGGCACTCGGCACGCGCGGCTACGCCGCGCTGGAAATCCAGGTGCTGTCCGCCACCATCAACGCCGCCCCCGATGGCGCCACGCTCAATGCGCTGTGGTCGCAGCTGCCCAAGGCACAGCGCCGCGTACCCGCCATCATCGATGCGTACGCCCGCCGCGCCGCAAGCTTCGGTCTCACCCTGCCAGCCATGGACGAAGTGGAATCCGCGCTGCGCCGCGAATGGTCACCGCTGCTGATCGAAACCTACGGCGCCCTGGCCGGCGAGGACATCGAGGCGCGCCTGCATCGCGCCGAAGGCTGGCTCGACGCACACCCGAACGACGCAAACCTGCTGCTCACCCTGGGCCGCATGTGCGTGCGCCTGAAGCTGTGGGGCAAGGCCCATCAATACCTGAACCGGTCGCTGGCGCTCGCCCCGAGCGGTGCCGCATGGGAAGCCTCCGGCGACGCCTTCGCAGGGCAGGGCGATTTCGCCAATGCACAGCGCTGCTATCGCAACGCGCTGGCCATGGCCCGCGGCGAGACCGTGGCGCCGCTGGCGCAAACCGCCAACCCGGCCTACCCCGACACCCACCCGACGGCGGTGGAAGAACGCGACGTGCATGGCGTGCCGCGTTTGCGGGAGTGATCAGCGGAATATCTGCACAAACGCCGCGACGACATGGCGTCCCTCCTGGCGCGCCTCCTCTTCGCGGATCAGAAATGCAGCCCCGGCGGCCTGTTGCAATCGTACTTCTCGTCAGCTTTGTCCACATCGCCGAGCGAGAGATGTCGCGTACTCAACTCATTCGGGGTGAGCTGGCGCCAGATATCGACATCGATGCAATGGCTGCTCCGGATACCAAAGGCACGCTGCGCCGTGCGCATCACGGCGCCCAGGCCCTGCTCCACCGGATCGACCAGATGGATGCCCGGCACGAGGGACGTATGGAATCCAGGCAACCCGTGAACATCGTGGGCGCGTTGGGCGCGGCGTAATCGCGCGTGAAAGCCTCCGTCGACGGGAAAATCGTCGCCACGCTCACCCGGCTTCAGCGTGAGGGATGGAAACTCTTCTGTTTGCACGTCAGGCCGCACGGCTCGCTGAACCGCTCGCGGCTTCGACAACGCCTTTGCCGGTGTCATTATTTGGCTGCGCGAAGTCGCCACAACGGGGCGACTTGTCGGATGTGTCGGTGCTGGTGAGTGTGGCGGCAAGTGCAACTTGAGCACCCGCGGGTCATTCCTCACGAAGCGAGAGCTTTGATGAAAGATGGCTGGTTGCAACAACACTATCGACGCACCAAGATGCCCGGCGATTACCACAACCAGAATCGCGATACGGCGGACCGAATCGCGCAGATCGCAGGAACTTTCCGACACACTTTTCAAAGTCGGCCTTACCTTGGCGCAGACTTGGAGGACTGTTCGATCACGCGCCAAGTTCCCGGGTTCCCGCATGCGTGTGGTTATTCAGCCTCGTCGGGACCGCACACTGCCCAAGCTTGTCGGGGGATGTCAGCACCGCAGTCTGCCGCCGCTCGGCCTGACTGGGAGGCACCCACCCGACGGCGGTGGAAGAACGCGACGTGCATGGCGTGCCGCGTTTGCGGGAGTGATCTGCAGGAGCGGCCTGTGGGAGCGACTTCAGTCGCGATGCCCCTGGCCCGGAAGCCTCGGAGAAGAAGCATCGCGGCTGAAGCCGCTCCCACAAAAAAAAGCAGCCGCTACTTCAGCTGTTTTACAGCGGCGTGAGGTTGGCGTATGCCGCCACCAGCCACTTGCTGCCGGCATCCTCGAAATTCACCTGCAACCGCGTGTGCGCGCCGCTGCCTTCGGCGCTGATCACCACACCTTCGCCGAAGCTGGGGTGGCTCACGCGCTGACCCAGTTTTACTGGTGGCGATTCTTCCAGTGACGAGGACACCTCGCTGGGGCGGCCGGCGAACATCGGGCGAGTCACGTGGACGCGTGGGCGGACTTCGTCGATCAGTTCGGCCGGCATCTCGCCCAGGAAACGCGAGGGGCGGGCCAGCATTTCGGTGCCGTGCATGCGTCGCGATTCGGCGTGGCTGACGATGAGCTTTTCGCGGGCGCGGGTGATGCCCACGTAGGCCAGGCGGCGCTCCTCCTCCAGCCGGCCTTCGTCGTCCACCGAGCGTTGGCTGGGAAACAGGCCTTCCTCCATGCCGACCAGGAACACCACCGGGAATTCCAAGCCCTTCGCCGAATGCAGTGTCATCAGCTGCACGCAGTCGTCGCCGGCTTCGCCCTGGTGTTCGCCGGCTTCCAGCGTGGCGTGCGCCAGGAACGCGGAAAGCTCGCTGAGCCCCAGTTCGTTGTCTTCGTCGGTGCGTTCGAAACGGCTGGCCACGTTGACCAGCTCGTCAAGGTTTTCGACGCGGGCCTCGCCATTGCCGCGGCTGTCTTTTTCGTAGAAGTCGCGCAGGCCGCTGTGGGTGATGGCGTGGTCGATCTGTTCGGCGAGGGTGAGCTCCTGGCCCCCCTCTCCCCGGCCCTCTCCCCGCAGGGGAGAGGGGGGAAAGGCGCGGGCCATTTCATCGATCAGGCCGAGAAAAGCCTTCACCGCATTCTTCGCCCGCCCGGCCAGTTCGCCGCCGCCGCTCAGTTCACCCAGCGCGGCTTCCCACATCGAGACGTCCTCGCGGCGGGCGCGGTGACGCAGGACGTCCAGCGTGCGATCGCCGATACCGCGGGTGGGCGTATTCACCGCGCGCTCGAAGGCGGCGTCGTCATGGCGGTTGGCGGTGAGGCGCAGGTAGGCCAGTGCGTCCTTCACCTCGGCACGGTCGAAGAAGCGCTGGCCGCCGTAGACGCGGTAGGCGATGTTGCGCTGGACCAGTTGTTCTTCGAAGTTGCGCGATTGCGCGTTGGAGCGGTACAGGATCGCGCAGTCCTTCGCGTCGCCGTGCTCGGCGATGAATTCGCGGATGCGCTCGATCACGAAACGCGCCTCGTCCTGCTCGTTGTAGGCCGCGTACAACGCGATGCGTTCGCCCTCGTCGCCGGCCGTCCACAACTGCTTGCCCAGGCGGCTGCCGTTGCGCTGGATCACGCTGTTGGCGGCTTTCAGGATGGTGGAGGTGGAGCGGTAGTTCTGCTCCAGCTTGATGGTGCGCGCGCCGGGGAAATCGCGCAGGAATTGCTGCACGTTCTCGACCTTGGCGCCGCGCCAGCCGTAGATCGCCTGGTCGTCGTCGCCGACCACGAACACCTGGCCGGTGGCGCCCGCCAGTACGCGAATCCATGCGTATTGCAGCGTGTTGGTGTCCTGGAATTCGTCGACCAGCAGGTAGCGCCAGCGTTGCTGGTAATGCTCCAGCACGGCGGGGTTCTTCAGCCACAGTTCGTGCGCGCGCAGCAGCAGTTCGGCGAAATCGACCAGCCCGGCGCGGCGGCAGGCGTCTTCGTAGGCCTGGTAGATCTGCACGAAGGTGCGGGTGACGGGGTGGTCGCGGTGTTCGATGCCGTCCGGGCGCTTGCCCTCGTCTTTCCAGTTGTTGATCTGCCAGCTGGCCTGGCGCGCGGGGAACTTGGCGTCGTCCAGGCCCAGGCCGGCGATCACCCGCTTGACCAGACGCAGTTGGTCGTCGGCGTCGAGGATCTGGAACGTGTCCGGCAGCCCGGCTTCGCGCCAGTGCCGGCGCAGCAGACGGTGGGCGATGCCGTGGAAGGTACCCACGGTCAGCCCCTGCGTGCCGCCAGGGATTAGCGCACCCAGTCGCGCGCGCATTTCGCCGGCGGCCTTGTTGGTGAAGGTGACGGCCAGGATCGCCCATGGCGGCACCCGCTCGGCCTGGGTCAGCCAGCCGATGCGGTGGGTCAATACGCGGGTCTTGCCGGAGCCGGCGCCGGCCAGCACCAGGTAGTGGCCGGGCGGGGCGCAGACGGCTTCGCGCTGCGCGTCGTTGAGCGGGTCGATCAGGTACGAAACATCCATCACGCCATTGTAAGGGCGCGCTGCGCCGCAAACGAAAAACCGCCGCAAAAGCGGCGGTTTTTCGTGCGGTCGCTGAGAGGTTGTGTTTTTTTCAACCTCTCAGCCTCGGCCACGGACGGCCGGACATGAAGCAGTCACGCAAGTGATTGTTTCATGTGAGCGCGTCCGGGCGTGTACCGGACGTGCGATAGAAGAAAACCAAAGGAAGTGGTTTTCTTCCCAAGCTCCGAGATCAGCGTTTCTTGTTGGCGATGCCGCCCACCAGCAGCAGGCCGCCGACCACGATGCCGGCGATACCGACCCATTGCGGCACGGCACGGTCGTGGGTGGCTTCGATCTTGGCCGGCCCGATCTGCGCCACCGTGTCGGTGTCCTTGTAGCTGGCGTTGCCCACGCTTACCCAGATACCGGCAATCAGCAGAATGATGCCGGCGATGATCAATCCCATACGCATGGATACGTCCCCTCTGTGGATGTGCACCGGAGTATGCCGACCGCGGGTGTGCAGGAAAGGTGGAGATGCGCCACGAAAAAGGCCCCGAAGGCCAGGGGGGACATTCGGGGCCGGGGGAGCGCGAGGCCCAGGGGAGAGGCTCGCGTTCCGGTCGGATGGTTCAGGGAGGTGAGCCAACCGCGGATGCCATTGCGTGCATCCGATGAATTGGAACGCGCCGGGCCGACAAAGTTGCACGATGGCCGAGAGAATTCAGAACCGATTCATGCTTACGGAACGTTAACCTGCAAACCGTTGTGCGCCATGGGAATCGCGCTCTCTCGTCAATGCGCCTCGTCCCAATTCGCGCCCACACCCACGTCCACCAGCAGCGGCACGTCCAGTTCCGCCGCGCCGGACATCCGTTCGATCACGGCGGCACGCACGGTGTCCACGACGTCGTCGCGCACTTCGAATACCAGTTCATCGTGTACCTGCATCAGCATGTGCACGTCGTCGCGGCCGTCGATCCAGGCGGCCATGGCGATCATCGCGCGCTTGATGATGTCGGCGGCGCTGCCCTGCATCGGTGCGTTTACCGCCGCGCGCTCGGCGCCCTGGCGCAGGCCGTGATTGCGCGAGTTGAGGTTTTCCAGATACAGCCGGCGGCCGAAGATGGTTTCCACATAGCCGTCGCGATGGGCCTTCTCGCGGGTGGCATCCATGTAGCCACGCACGCCGGGGTAGCGGGTGAAATAGCGTCCGATGTAATCGCTGGCCTCGCCGCGATCCACACCCAGCGCACGGGCCAGGCCGAACGCGCTCATGCCGTACATCAGGCCGAAGTTGATCGCCTTGGCCGCGCGCCGCTGGTTGGTGGTCACTTCCTCGGGCGCTACGCCGAACACCTCCGCCGCGGTGGCGCGATGCACGTCGCCGCCTTCGCGGAACGCGCGCAGCAGGCCTTCGTCGGCCGACAGGTGGGCCATGATGCGCAACTCCACCTGCGAGTAATCCGCCGCCATCACCTTCCAGCCGGGTGGCGCGATGAAGGCCTGGCGGATGCGCCGGCCCTCCTCGGTGCGCACCGGAATGTTCTGCAGGTTGGGGTCGGACGAGGAAATCCGCCCGGTTGCCACCGCGCCCTGGTGATAGCTGGTGTGCACGCGGCCGGTGCGCGGATTGACGATGCCGGACAGCTTGTCGGTATAGGTGGAGCGCAGCTTGGCCAGGCCGCGATATTCCAGGATCAGCCGCGGCAATTCGTGCATGTCGGCGATCGCCTCCAGCGCCTCTTCGTTGGTGGACGGCTGGCCCTTCGGCGTTTTCAGTTTCGCCTGCAGGCCCAGCTCGTCGAACAGGATCGCCTGCAGCTGCTTGGGCGAATCGAGGTTGAACTCGCGCCCGGCCAGGCTGTGGCACTGCTGCTGCAACTCCAGCATGCGCTTGCCCAATTGCTGGCTTTGCCGGCGCAGCTCGTCGCCGTCGATCAGCACGCCACGCCGTTCCATCGCCGCCAGCACCGGCACCAGCGGAATCTCGATGTCCTCGTACACGCTGCGCAGGCTGGGTTCCACCTGCAGCTTCGGCCACAGCGCGTAGTGCAGGCGCCAGGTGATGTCCGCATCCTCGGCGGCGTAGCGGCAAGCGGTGTCCAGGTCCACCTGGGAGAACGAGATCTGCCTGGCGCCCTTGCCGGCTACCTCTTCGTATTTGACGGTGTCGTAGCCCAGGTATTTCTTCGCCAGCGAATCCATGTCGTGACGCGTGGCGGTGGCGTTCAGTACATACGATTCCAGCATGGAGTCGTACTTCAGCCCCTGCACAGCGACGCCGTAATGCGACAGGATGTTGATGTCGTACTTCGCGTGCTGGCCCAGCTTGGCCTTGGCCGGGTCCTCGAAGATGGGCTTCAGTGCGCGCACCACCGTGTTGCGATCGAGCTGCGCGGGTGCGCCGGGGTAGTCGTGCGCCACCGGGATGTAGCAAGCCTTGCCCAGCTCCACCGAAAAACTGATGCCGACCATTTCGGCGCGCATCGCGTCGATGCTGGTGGTTTCGGTGTCGAACGCGATCAGCTCGG
>DATJCF010000011.1:0-14813 GCA_035514935.1 Rhodanobacter sp.
CCGTCATGTCCCCCTATCGTCCGCTTGCACTCGTCGCGGCCATCGCCTTGCTGGGCGGCTGCGCCACCATTCCGCAACCGCTGCAGGGCACCTATTCCGACGTCAGCACCGCGAGCGCCCAGCAGGGCGGCGCGGGCGGCACGCACGTGCGCTGGGGCGGCGAAATCATCAAGACCGAGCCGGGGCCGCAGCAGACCTGCTTCTACCTGTTGTCCCGCCCGCTCGACGATCAGGCGCGTCCCAAGGCGGCTGTCGAAGGTGAAGCCCAGGGCCGTTTCGTCGCCTGCCGCAACGGCTTCTACGACCCCGAGGTATTCACCCGCGGCCGCGAGCTGACGGTTACCGGCACGCTGCACGGCATCGTGTCGCAGAAGGTAGGCGAATTCGATTACGCCTATCCCCGGGTTGAGGCCGACGTGGTCTACCTGTGGCCGAAACGGGTCGCGCCGCGGCCTTACTACGGACCGGGCTTCTACGACCCGTTCTGGGGCCCCGGTTTCGGGCGCTATTACGGCCCCGGCTTCGGCGGATACGGTTGGGGCAACCCGTACTGGAACCAGCCGCGGGTGATCATCGTGCGGCCTCCGCACCAGCATCCACCACGCGGTAAATAACAGGACCCAAAGAAAACGCCGGCTTCGTGCCGGCGTTTTCGTGTTGCCATGCCGTATAGCCGGCTCAGCCCGGGGGCCACGCCAGGCGACGGCCGGCCAGCAAATGGACATGCAGATGGAACACCGTCTGCCCGCCATCCTCGTTGCAATTGATCACCGTTCGATAACCCCGTTCGGCAACCCCTTCCTGGCGGGCGTAATCGGCACAGGCAAGCAGCAGTTTGCCCAGCAGCGCTGCATCGCCCGACTCGGCATCGTTCAAGGTGGCCATCTGCCGCTTCGGAATGAACAGCACGTGGATCGGGGCCTGCGGATTGACGTCTCTGAAACCCAGCACGTCGTCATCTTCGTAGACGATATCCGCGGGGATTTCGCGGCGGATGATCTTGCTGAAAATCGTGTCGTTCATGATGCGTCCCCTTATGTCACTCAATGGTCTGTCGACGACCAAACGCATGCGCGAGGGTACCGCGGTCGACGAATTCAAGTTCACCACCCAGCGGCACGCCATGTGCCAACCGGGTCGGCCGGATACCGCCGGCGCGGGCCAGTTGCGCCAGGTAATGCGCCGTGGCTTCACCCTCGACGGTGGGGTTGGTGGCGATGATCATTTCCTCGATTTCGCCTTCGCCCAATCGCTGGGTGAGCAGCCCCAGTCCCAATTCCTCCGGACCAAGCCCGTCCAGCGGCGACAAGTGTCCCATCAGTACGAAGTACTGGCCGCGATACCCCGTCGCCTGCTCGATCGCCGCCACGTCCACCGGCGACTCCACCACGCACAGCACCTGGCGGTCGCGACTGCTGTTGGCGCACAGCGCGCACAACGGGTCTTCACTGAAATTGCGGCAGCGGTTGCAGTGCCCGATACGCTGCATCGCCTGCTCCAGCGCCGTCGCCAGTTTCAGCCCACGCTCGCGATCGCGCTCCAGCAAATGGAAGGCCATCCGCTGCGCGCTCTTGCCGCCCACGCCAGGCAGGCAGCGCAGTGCTTCGATGAGGTCGGCGAGGAGGGGGGAGCTGCTCATTGAGTGTCCGGGATTGGGGATACGGGATTGGGGATTCGGAACGTCAAGAACGTCGCGTTTGAGGCCGGCTTCTACAAATCCCTAATCCCGAATCCCTAATCCCAACTCAAAACGGCATCTTGAAACCAGGCGGCAAGCTCATGCCCGCGGTGACGCCACCGAGCCGGTCCTTGCTGGCCTGCGCCACCTTGTTCACCGCGTCGTTGACCGCGGCGGCAACCAGGTCCTCGGCCATTTCCGGGTCATCGGCGAATGTCTGCCGGTCGATCTGCACGCGGCGTACCTCGTGCGCGCCCGTCATCACCACGCTGACCAGACCGCCACCGGCGCTGCCGGTGACTTCCAGTTTGGCGAGTTCTTCCTGCGCACGCTTCATGTCTTCCTGCATGCGCTGGGCCTGCTGCATCAGCTGGCCGATTTGTCCTCTCATGGCATTACTCCGCTCTTCAGTCAGGATCGACTGTCAACAATGGGTTTGATCGATTGCGGCACCACCTTGGCGCCGAAATCGCGTTTCAATGATTGCACCAGGGGGTCGCCCTCGATCGCCTGTTCGGCAGCCGATTGCGCCATGTCACGCGCATGGGCGGCCCGCGCCGCGGGCGTCTCCACCGCCGCATCCGCGCTGCTGCCGACGAAGCGCAGGCGAATGCGTTCCCCCAGCGCCTGGCCGATGCGCTCTTCCATCTGGCTGACCATCGGTTCGACGGCCAGATGCATGTGCACCGGCTGCAGTGCCAGCACCAGGGTTTGTCCGTCGCGTTCACGCAGCACGGCGTTCTGCGCCAGCAAACCCAGCGGACCGCGCAAGCCCGCCTGGGCGATCAAGGCCTCCCACACCGGCAAGCCGTTGGCGTCGCGCGGCACGGGCGCGGACGATGCGGGTGCAGGCGGTGGTGGCGACACCGCGGCATCACGCGGCGGCGATGGAGCCGTGGCGGGAGGTACGGGTGTGGCGCGTTGTTCCGTCCGTGCCGGTGCCGGCCTGGGCGCTGGCACGGGGGCCGGGGGGTGGCTGGTCGATCGCTCCGTACCCGTGGGTGACGCATCCCCCGGCCGGAACGCCAGCATGCGCAACAGCGCCATCTCGAAGCCGGTGCGTGCATCCGGCGCCAGCGCCAGATCGCGGCGACCCGAAGTGGCGATCTGGTAATAAAGCTGCACATCTTCCGGTGTCATGCGTTCGGCCAGTGCCGGCAACGCCTGGTCGTCGTCGCTGCCCTCTTCCGCCCGGTAACCGGGGATGAGCTGGATCAGCTGCACGCGATGAAGCACGCTGGCCAGGTCGTCCAGCACGCTGCCGAAATCCGGCGAATACGAGGCGATCTGCGTGGCTTCGGCCAGGAGTCGCTCACCGTCGCCCGTAGCCAGTGCATCAAGCACGCCCAACACCTGGCCCCGCGCCACGCTGCCCAGCATGGTCCGCACATCGTCGCCGCGAAGCGCACCGCCGCCATAGGCGATCGCCTGGTCGAGCAGCGACAGGCCGTCGCGCAACGAGCCATCCGCGGCACGCGCCAGCTCACCGATGGCGGCTTCCTCGTACGTCAGGTTCTCGGCGCCCAGGATGTGCCGCATCTGGCCGGAGATCTGATCCGGCAGCAGGCGCTTCAGATTGAACTTCAGGCAACGCGACAACACCGTCACCGGCAGCTTCTGCGGGTCGGTGGTGGCGAGCAGAAATTTCACATGCGGCGGTGGTTCCTCCAGCGTCTTCAGCAACGCGTTGAACGCGTTCTTCGACAGCATGTGCACCTCGTCGACCAGGTACACCTTGAAGCGGCCCCGCGACGGTGCGTACTGCGCGTTCTCGATCAACTCGCGCACATCGTCCACACCTGTGTTGCTGGCCGCATCGATCTCCAGCAGATCCACGAAGCGGCCTTCATCCACCGCCGTGCACACCGAGCACTCGCCACACGGATCGGCCGACTGCCCGCGCTCGCAGTTCAATGATTTGGCGAAGATGCGCGCGATCGTGGTCTTGCCCACGCCCCGCGTGCCGGTGAACAGGTAGGCGTGGTGCATGCGTCCGGTATCGAGCGCATTGGTGAGTGCGCGCACCACGTGTTCCTGCCCTACCAGCTCGGAAAATTTACGGGGGCGCCACTTGCGTGCGAGTACCTGATAAGACATGGCAACCAACGTTGGGGCAAAGGTCGATTGTGCCAAGTCGGGCGGGGTAAGTCAGTAAAGGGCTGCCCCCTTCCGCCCTTCGGGCACCTTCCCCCGCAAGCGGGGGAAGGAAGCTGGCTGTTTCGAGGAGTCCGATCGCTTGCTTCCCCCGTTGCACGGGGAAGGTGCCCGAAGGGCGGAAGGGGGTGCTCGTATCCCGAAAATGGTGGCGGCCCCGCCAGCCACACCCCGGCACCCGAATCATTCGCTACCGTTGCTTCCTTCCGGACCTGGCGGAGTTTGCGAACTATCGTCGCGGGGGGACCGACGGGGCCACCATGGACGTGGGCTTCTGGAACCCAGCACGCCGGCCGTAGCCGTCGCGCTTTTTTAATTGGCGGAGAGAGCGGGATTCGAACCCGCGATAGGTTTTACCCTATACACACTTTCCAGGCGTGCTCCTTCAACCACTCGGACACCTCTCCGCAGGGTGAAACCGCCTTTACCGGACATCACGGCCCGACAAAGAAGCGGAAGGATAGCCGCTGGCTTGGGGTACAGGCAAGCGAATCGAGAGCGTTTCAGCCGGCGCCGGCGCGGGGTACGGCGGGCGACGCCAGCGCGATGCGCTCGCCCGATGTCGCGATGCGGTAGCCGCGCGCCGCCAGTGCGGCACCGTCGGCGGCACTGCCGTAGTGGTAGAACATCATCTGTCGACGCAGCGTTTCAGGGTACTCGCGCTCGATGTCGTCGACACCAGTGTGCGACGGGTTGCCGACCAGGCCGCAGTCGTGCGCGATCAGCATCGATTCGCCGACCAGCGCGCCGAGCACTTCGGGGATGGGCCGCGTGTCGCCGGTGTAGGCAAAGCTGCCGTCCAGCGCCAAACCATACGAGGTACCGGGGACGTGGTGGCGGGTGGCGAAAACGTCGAACCACAGACCGTCCAGCCAGAAGCCGCGTGTGCACGGCACCAGGTGGAACGCCTCCCAGAAATTGACGCCGCCTTCGGCCAGCGCGCCGGGGTAATCGGCCACCCGCATCTGCAGCCATGGCAGCAGGCCGGCATGCGCGAAGACCCGGGTGCGGCCGCGCAGGCGCTCGTCGAACCACAGCCGGGTGAACAACCGCTCCATGCCGCCCACGTGATCCATGTGCGTGTGGGTGATGAAGATCGCCCGAGGCACGCTGCCATAGGCGGCCCGGTAGCGGTCCAGCGTATCGGGGCCGCAGTCGATCAACAGCACCGGCTCGCCGTCGCGCTCCAGCACCACGGCGGAGGAACCCAGTTCCACCGCGTGGGCGGCGCCCACACCCAGAAAATGCAAATGCCAATTCATGCCGACATCGTACGACGGTAGCCGCGCAACAGTGGCTGCCACAGCTCGCGGTCGAAAGCGCTTTCATTCCCCGCCGCCGCACCCAGCTTCAGCAGCGAACGGCGCAGGCGCTGCAGGTTGGCCTGCTGCCACGTCGCCCGGGGCGCGCGCTTCCGGCCACGATCGAAATCGATCAGGAACAATGCGCCCCCGCTCACCATCACATTGTGCGCGTTCAGATCGGCATGCCAGATGCCCGCGTGATGGAAGCGCGCCACCAATACGCCTACCGCTTCGGCAAGCGCACCATCCAGTTTCCCCGTGGCCAGGCGTTCGGCCAGCGTGTGCGCACCAGCAATACGGCGAGTGATCAGATCAGCGGTATAGAACGCGCCCCGGCGGCAGTAGCGCGCGGCGACCGGCGTCGGGCCGGGCAGACCCAGTCGTTCGATTTCGGCAAGCAGATGGAATTCGGCAAACGGGCGCGTACGCATGGCGCCGCGCCAGAGATAGCGATCGCCCATCAGGGTGGCGACCAGGCCGCCACGACGGTAATGCCGCAGCACGCATTCACCGGCCGGCGTACCGATCACCGCGACGCCACCGCGCCCGCCGGCCTGCACGCGCAGCGCATCGCGCTCACGCCAGTATGCCGGTGCAAACCAGTCGTGCGTGACTTGTGCCGACAGCGCGGCGTCAAAGACAATCGCGCCGCCCGCCTCGTTAAGCGTCTCTTCCTGCATCATCATGCCCGGTGATCCTTCACGATTCTAACCCAGGCCCATGACCCCCACCCCGACGATTCCCGCCTCGATCTGCCTGCTGCGCACCTCCGCCATCGGCGATGTCACCCACGTGGTGCCGCTGGTGCGCACGCTGCAGCAGGCGTGGCCGGACGTCGCGCTGACCTGGGTGATCGGCAAGCTCGAACGCAAGCTGGTGGGCGACCTGCCCGGTGTGGCGTTTGTCACGTTCGACAAGGCCGCTGGCTGGCAGGGCATGCGCGCGGTGCATGAGGCGCTGCGCGGGCAGCGATTCGACGCGCTGCTGCAGATGCAGGTGGCGATGCGCTCCAACTTGTTGAGTCTGGGCATCAAGGCCAAACGCCGCATCGGCTACGACCGTGCGCGTGCACGCGATCTGCATGGCCTGGTGATCAACGAACGGATCCCGGCGCGTCGCGGCGAACACGTGCTGGATGCGATCGGCAGTTTCTGCGAGCCACTGGGGCTGCAGCAACGGCAGGTGCGCTGGGATATCCCGGTGCCCGACGAAGCGCATGCATGGGCCGCCGCGCAACTACCCGGCGATACGCCAACCCTGCTGGTGAGCCCCACGTCCAGTCATGCGCTGCGCAACTGGCGACCGGAGCGCTACGCCGCCGTGATGGATCACGCCGCCACACGCGGCTGGCGCGCGGCTCTGGTCGGCGGTCCGTCGCAGATCGAGCGTGACATGGCCGATGCGGTGCTGGCGGCCTGCAAACATGCGCCAATCGACCTCACCGGCAAGGACACCTTGAAGCGGTTGATGGCCCTGCTCGGCCGCGCGCACCTGCTGCTGACGCCCGACTCGGGGCCGATGCACATGGCCAACGCGGTCGGCACCAAGGTGCTGGGATTGCACGCCGCCAGCAACCCCGACCGTTCCGGCCCGTATTCCGACCGCCGCTGGTGCGTGAACAAATACGATGAGGCCGCCCGCCAATACCTGGGCAAACCGGCCAGCGAGATCGCCTGGGGCCGCAAGATCGAAAGGCCCGGCGTGATGGATCTGATCAGCGTCGACGATGTGATCGATCGCTACGAAGCCGCTGCCCACGAGATGGGGTTGCTGTAGGAGCGCACCCTGTGCGCGATAGCTTTTCGTCATATCACGAAGAGCATCGCGCACACGGTGCGCTCCTACACGCCACGGTCATTTCACGCGGTAATCCTGGTACGACTTTTCCTCGACCAGTTCCGAACCCAGCTTCTGGTTGATCTCGCGCTTGAACGCGGCGCGTTCGTCGTTGCGGAAATACACCGAACGCGCCAGCTCGATGAAGGCCGCATCGAACGTCTGCGCGCGCTCCATCAGGCGGATGTTGTCCTCGATGTCCCACAGCGCCTCGTTGACCGCCAGCAGACGCGCACGCTCGTCGCTGATGTCGGTTTGCGAGGCGGCGCTGTTGGCCCAGGTCGCGTTGAGCATGTCCAGCTCATTGCGCACGTTGGCCAGCTTGGCCGCGTCGGTGATGCGGCGCGACTTGATTTCGAGGATGGTGATCTTGTCGATGAGTTCGCCATAGGACACCGGCGTCTGGATCAGGCTCATGGCTGGGGATTCCTTTGGGAAGTTGAGGGTCCGGCGTGTTGGCGCCTGGCCCGTTGTTCTTGTCGCGGAGTGGAAAGCGAAGGCGGCCGACACCGCCTTCAGCCCATCGCGGCGGCCTGCTCCAGTTCCACCCGCAACGTCTTGATCAGCTCGCCACGCGCCACCTCGAATTGATCCTGGCGGCGCAGGTCCTTCACCGTCACCACGCCCTTGGCCAGCTCGTCCTCACCCAGCACGACCACGAAACGGATACCGGCGCGGTCGGCGTACTTGAATTGCCTGGCCAGCTTGCCGCCCTCCAGCACCGCTTCGGTGGCGATGCCGGCACTGCGCAGTTCGGTGGCCAGCGCCAGATAGGCCGGCAGTTGTGCCGGGTCCATCTGTGTCACCAGCACGTCCACCGTGCTTTGCGCGGTGTTGATCAGGCCGGCGTCGCGCAATTGCCAGTACAGCCGGGTCAGGCCGATCGAGATACCCACGCCGGGCAGGTGCGACTTGGTGTACTGGCCGGCCAGGTTTTCATAGCGGCCACCCGAGCAGACCGAGCCGATCTGCGGGTGATCATTCAGCGTGGTCTCGTAGACCGTGCCGGTGTAGTAATCCAGGCCGCGCGCGATCGACAGGTTCAGCACGAAATGCGATTCGGGCACGCCGAAATCGCGGATCATCGCCAGCACTTCCTTCAACTCGGCGCGGCCCTGCTCCATGATTTCCGGGCCGGCACCCAGCGCGTCGAGCTTGTCGAAGGCGTCCTGCAGCGAAGTCGAACGCACCTGCACGAAAGCCAGGATCTTCTGCACCACGGCGGCGTCGAGGCCGAAAGCCTCGCCCATCAAGGTGTCGCGCACCGCGTCGGCGCCGCGTTTGTCCAGCTTGTCCACTTCGCGCAGCACCAGCATCTGCCGCTCGCCGTCGACGATGCCCAGGCTCTCGAAATAACCACGCATCAGCTTGCGGTTGTTCAACTGGATGGTGAACGCGCCCACGTTCAATTCGCGGAACACGCTGTAGATCACCGCCGGAATTTCGGCGTCGTAGCGCACCGAGAGCGCGTCCTTGCCGATCACGTCGATGTCGCACTGGTAGAACTCGCGGAAGCGTCCGCGCTGTGCACGTTCGCCGCGATAGACGCGCTGCATCTGGTAGCGGCGGAACGGGAAACTCAGCTCGCGCTCGTGCTCGGCGACGTAGCGCGCCAGCGGCACAGTGAGGTCGAAACGCAACGCCAGCTCGGGCGAGCCCTCCTTGTCCAGCGCGCCAGTCGACTGCACGAAATACACCTGGCGCTCGGTTTCGCCACCGGTCTTGGTCAACAGCACGTCGGAGAATTCGATGGCCGGCGTTTCCACCGGCAGGAAGCCGAAACGCTCGTAATTGCGACGGATCACGTCGAGCATGCGTTGAAACGCGATCTGGTCGAGCGGCAGCAGCTCGAGCACGCCGGGCATGGTGCGGGCCAAGGTAAGCGCCATGAAAGCCTCTGCTGGCAAGGGAGAAGATACCGTCCCGTGTAGTCCGTGACGGAGCCGCCTAGATTAGCAGAACGCCCTGTCCTCTCGCCGCCGCATCCATCCGGGTGCTGCGCAAAACCTGTTGCCAAGCACCCGCGCGACGATTAAGATACGCGGCTTCCCACGGGGTGTAGCTCAGCCTGGTAGAGCGCTACGTTCGGGACGTAGAAGTCGCAGGTTCGAATCCTGTCTCCCCGACCAAACTCGAAAAAAAAGCCGGCCTTTGCGCCGGCTTTTTTTTGCCCCGGTATCGCTGCGGGATGTGGCGATGCGTGCAGCTCAGGGCGTCGCGGAATCCATGCCGCCCACCAGCCGCAATTCCTTGGGCAGGGCGAAGGTGATGTTTTCCGGCTCGCCATCCAGCTCGCGCACGGCGCCGGCGCCCCAGGATTGCAGGCGCTCGATCACGTCAAGCACGAGCTTCTCCGGTGCGGATGCGCCTGCGGTGAGGCCGATGCGGTTCACGCCGTCCAGCCAGCTGCGCTCGATGTGCTCGGCGCCGTCGATCAGGAAAGACCGCACGCCGCGTTTCTGCGCCAGCTCGCGCAGGCGGTTGGAGTTGGAGCTGTTGATCGAACCGACCACCAGCATCAGGTCGACTGAATCGGCCAGGCGGCGCACGGCATCCTGCCGGTTCTGGGTGGCGTAGCAGATGTCGTCCTTGCGCGGCCCTTCGATGTCGGTGAATTTCTGGCGCAAGGCGTCGATGATCGCCTTGGTATCGTCCACCGACAGCGTGGTCTGGGTGACGTAGGAAAGCTGGTGCGGGTCGCGCGGCACAAGCTTCGCCACGCACTCCAGCGATTCCACCAGCAGGATCTCGCCCGCGTTGGCGGTGTTCCACTGCCCCATCGTGCCCTCGACTTCCGGATGGCCGGCGTGGCCGATCAACACCACGCTGCGACCGATGCGGCCCAGCCGCGCCACTTCCATATGCACCTTGGTGACCAGCGGACAGGTCGCGTCGAACACCTTCAGGTGACGCTCGGCGGCCTCCTCGCGCACGCCCTGCGATACGCCGTGCGCGCTGAAGATCACCGTGGCGCCGTCGGGTACCTCGTGCAGCTCCTCGACGAACACCGCGCCGTCGGCGCGCAGTTTCTCCACCACATAGCGGTTGTGCACCACCTCGTGCCGCACGTAGATCGGCGGACCGTAGGATTCCAGCGCACGATCGACGATGGCGATGGCGCGATCGACGCCAGCACAGAAGCCACGGGGGTTGGCGAGCAGGATGTCCAATGAATGTCTCGATGCGTTGAGGTGCACCTGTAGGAGCGACTTCAGTCGCGACACCCGGCTACGCGGTCGCGGCTGAAGCCGCTCCTACAAGAACGCTGATTATCGCACGCCGCCCTCGGACTTGCCGCCGAACATGCCGAACGCGATCAGCAGCACCGCACCCACGGTGATGCCGCAATCGGCCACGTTGAACACCGGATAGTCCCACTGGCGAAAGTAGACATGGATGAAATCGGTGACCTGCGCCGCGTGCAGCCGGTCGATCAGGTTGCCCAGCGCGCCACCCACGATAAGGCCCAGCGGCAGGCCGGTACGCCAGTCACGTCGCGGCGCGCGCGCCAGCCACACCAGCAGCACCGCGCAAATGGCCAGCGCCAGCACCACGAAAAACCAGCGTTGCCAGCCGCTGCCATCAGCCAGAAAGTTGAAGGCGGCGCCGCGGTTGAAGGCCAGCGTCCAGTTGAGGAACCCGGGGATCACCGGATGCGGCACACCCGCCGGCGCCAGGGCATGCAGCGCCCACCATTTGCTGAGCTGGTCGAGCGCGATGACGATGGCGGAGAGCCACAGCCATGGGAGTGCGTTGGGTTTGGTCATGAGTGGCTCGTGTGTGGGTTAGTGGAGAGCGCCGCGGAGCGGGCCCCCATCCGGCCTGTCGGGCACCTTCCCCCGCAGGCGGGGGAAGGAAGTCATCGGACTCCTCGTAACAGCCAGCTCCCTTCCCCCGCTCGCGGGGAAAGGTGCCCGAAGGGCGGAAGAGGGCGCCCGAAGATCAGAACCAGCACCGATCCTCCCCCGGCCCTTCGACATTGCTTACGCAGCGCCCGCACAGTTCCGGATGCCCCGCGTGGCTGCCGACATCGTCGCGGCGATGCCAGCAGCGCACGCACTTGGCGGCGTCGCTGACGCTGGCCGAAACCCAGGCTTCGGCGCCTTCCAGATCGACCTTCACGGCATCCTGCGGCCGCGGCAGCAACGGCGCCACGTGCAAGTCGGACACGATGAAGAAGAAGCGCAGCTCATCGGCGGTGTTGGCCAGGCGCGCCTGCGTGGCGTCATCCGCATGGATCACCAGCTTCGCCTCCAGCGCGGCGCCGATGCGCTCGGCCTTGCGCATGCCTTCCAGCACGCGCGAGGCGGTGTCGCGGATCGCCAGCAGCTCGGCCCAGTAGCGGCGCTGCGCGGGCGAATCCTGGGTGGCGACCAGGCCGTCATACCAGGTTTCGAACAGCACGCTGTCGCCGCGCTCACCGGGCAACTGCTGCCAGATTTCCTCGGCGGTGAACGCCAGCACCGGCGCCAGCCAGCGCACCAACGCCTCGGCGATGCGGTACATCGCGCTCTGCGCGCTGCGCCGGCCGCGGCTGTCGGTCGGCATGGTGTAGAGCCGGTCCTTGGTGATGTCCAGGTACAGCGCGCCCAGTTCGTTGGTGCAGAAGTTCTGGATGCGCGCCACCACTTCGGGGAAGTCGTAGCGCTCGTAAGCGGCCAGCACCGCCTGCTGCACGTCGTACGCCTGCTGCACGGCCCACTGGTCGAGCAGCAGGCTGTCTTCCACCGGCAGCAAGTGTTTCACCGGATCGAAACCGTCGAGGTTGCCGAGCAGGAATTTGGCGGTGTTGCGGATGCGGCGGTAGGTGTCGGAGACGCGCTTCAGGATCTCGTCCGAAACGGTCATCTCGTTGCGGTAATCGGCAGACGCCACCCACAGGCGCAATACGTCGGCGCCCAGCGTGTCCATCACCTTCTGCGGCGCCACTACGTTGCCCAGCGACTTGGACATCTTGCGGCCGTTGGCGTCCACCGCGAAACCATGGGTCAGTACATCCTGGTACGGCGCGCGGCCGAAGATCGCCGACGAGGTCAGCAGGGACGACTGGAACCAGCCGCGATGCTGGTCGGAGCCTTCCAGGTACATCACCTTGTAATGCGAGGCGGTGCCCTGCTGCAGTTCCGGGCGCTGGCCGATCACCGCGAAATGGGTGACGCCGGAATCGAACCACACGTCCAGCACGTCGGTGACTTTCTCGTAGTTGGCCGCGTCGTCGCCCAGCAGTTCGGCCGGGTCCAGCGTGAACCAGGCATCGACGCCGCCCTGCTCGACTTTCCTGGCCACCTGCTCCAGCAAGGCCACGGAATCGGGATGCGGTTCCTGCGTGGCCTTGTGCACGAACAGCGCGATCGGCACGCCCCAGGTGCGCTGGCGCGAGATGCACCAGTCCGGGCGGCCGGCGACCATGCCGGCGATGCGTTCCTCACCCCAGCCCGGCACCCAGCGCACGGACTTGACCGCGGTGAGCGCCGTCTCGCGCAGCTTCGCCTGCTCCATCGAGATGAACCACTGCGGCGTGGTGCGATAGATCACCGGCGTCTTGTGGCGCCAGCAGTTCGGGTAGCTGTGCTCGATCTTTGTGAACGCCAGCAGCACGCCGCGCTGGCGCAGCAGGTCGACGAGGGCGTCGTTGGCCTTCCAGATGTGCATGCCGCCCAACTCGAGGCCATCGGCGGCCGGCGTGTCGGCGCGGTAGGTGCCGCGCGGCTCGATGTAGTTGAGCAGCTCGATGCCGTACTCGCGGGCCACCACGAAATCCTCGACGCCGTGGTCGGGCGAGGTGTGCACGGCGCCGGTACCGTCTTCGGCGCTGACGTGATCGCCGAGGATCACCGGGACTTCGCGCGGGTAGAAGGGATGGTGGAGTTTCTGGCCTTCGAGCGCTTTGCCTTCGGTGTGGCCCAGCACCAGAGCGCCCTCTTCCGCCCTTCGGGCCCCTTCTCCCGCAAGCGGGAGAAGGGAGTAGCGTGCGGCTACTTTGTCGACCAGCGCGCTGGCGACCACCAGCAGCACGCGCTTGCCACCGCGCTGCGGGCCTTCGGTCAACGCGTATTCGAGTTCCGCACCCAGCGACACCGCCTGGCTTTCCGGCAGCGTCCAGGGCGTGGTGGTCCAGATCGGGATGGCCACGATGGCGTCACCCGCGTCCACGCCGAATTTCGCCGCCAGCGCCTTGGGGTCGACGGCGTCGTAGGCCACGTCGACGGCGGGCGAGACCTTGTCACCATATTCGATTTCCGCCTCGGCCAGTGCCGAGGCGCAGTCGAAGCACCAGTACACTGGCTTGGCGCCGCGCAGCACATGCCCGTTGGAGACGATGCGGGCCAGCGCGCGCAGCATGTCGGCTTCGTAGCTGAAATCCATCGTGCGGTACGGGTGCGACCAATCGCCCAGCACACCGAGCCGCTTGAAATCGCTGCGCTGGGTGTCGACCTGCTCGGCAGCGTATTCACGGCATTTCTGCCGGAACGCGGCAGCATCGAGCTTCACCCCGGGCTTGCCGAATTTCTTCTCCACCGCGATCTCGATCGGCAGGCCGTGGCAATCCCAGCCGGGCACGTACGGCGCGCGATGGCCGGCGAGCAGCTTCGACTTGACCGTGATGTCCTTGAGGATCTTGTTGACGGCGTGGCCGATGTGGATCGCGCCGTTCGCGTACGGCGGGCCGTCGTGCAGCACGAACACCTTGTCGCGGTTGGCGGTGAGCTGCTGGATCTGCGCATAGCGATCGATCCGTTCCCACTCCGCCAGCCAGCCCGGCTCGCGCTTGGGCAGGTCGCCGCGCATCGGGAATGCCGTCTGTGGCAGGTTGATGGTGCTCTTGTAATCGTGAGTCATTGCGGGGTTGCCATGGCTAGCGGTTGCCGCCCGTACTGGCGGGCAAAGGGTTCAACGTTAATGGATTACGCGGCATGCGGGAATCGGTGGCGAGGTTTCATGGCGCACTCAATCGCGGGTTCATGCCCAGCAGCTCGCGCGCCCGGCAGGCGTCGAGATGCATCTGCGCCTTCAGTGGTTCAAGCCCGTCGAATTTCTGCTCGTCGCGCAATTTGGCGACAAACTCCACCGCCATGCGCTGGCCGTAGAGATCGCCTTCGAAATCGAAAAGATGCACTTCGAGCAGCGGCTGGCTGACCTCGTTCACCGTGGGCCGCACGCCCAGACTGGCCACGCCGGGCCAGCTGCATTCGCCCTCGCCCAGGCCCACGCGCACAGCAAAGATGCCCTGCACCGGGCTGACCCGCTGCTGCAGGTGGATATTGGCGGTGGGATAGCCCAGCGTGCGGCCCAGCTGGTTGCCGTATTCCACTTTGCCATC
The DNA here is from genome assembly GCA_035514935.1 of Rhodanobacter sp. Taxonomy (GTDB): domain Bacteria; phylum Pseudomonadota; class Gammaproteobacteria; order Xanthomonadales; family Rhodanobacteraceae; genus Rhodanobacter. Next base: position 14,294 of record DATJCF010000011.1, read on the forward strand.
GATCACGAATGGACGGCCAAGCAGCGGCTCGGCGCCTGTGAACTCGCCCGCGGCCAGCAGTGCACGCACGCGGCTGGCGGAAACCCGCGCACCATGCAGCTGCACCGCCGGCATGGTGCAGGCGACAAAGCCCAGCTCGCGCCCCATGCGTTCCAGCAGCGGCACGTCGCCGCCGCGCTTGTGCCCGAAGCGGAAATCGCCGCCTACCCACACCTCGCGCGTGGCCAGCCGATCGCACAACACGCGGCGCACGAAGTCCTCGGCGGGCATCGCGGTCAGCGCGCGGTTGAAGCGCAGCAACAGGGTCTGCTCCATGCCCGCGGCGGCAAAGCCCTTGATCTTTTCGCGCACGCTGGACAACCGCGGCACCGGTTCGGGTGAGAAAAACGCGCGTGGCAACGGCTCGAAACTCACCACCGCCGGCGTGCAGCCAAGCGTCTGGGCGCGCTCGCGCACCTTGGCCAGCAACGTCTGGTGCCCGCGATGGAGGCCATCGAAGGCACCCACGGCAACCACACTG
>DATJCF010000012.1:0-22052 GCA_035514935.1 Rhodanobacter sp.
CACCTTCGCAATCTCCTCACCCTCGATCATCTTGGTAAGGAACGCCCGCGAAATATCCGGCAGCATGCTGTTGGTTAGGATCGCGTCGATCATGCGACCGCCTGACTCGGTTTCGGTGCAGCGCTCGACCACCAGCTTCACCACGTCGTCGCTGTAGTCGAACGGGATCTTGTAGCGGGCTTCGACGCGTTTCTTGATGCGGTTGATCTGCAGCTTGACGATCTTGCCCAGCATCTCCGGGCTGAGCGGGTAGTACGGAATCGTCACCAGACGACCCAGCAGCGCCGGTGGGAAGATTTTCAGGAGCGGCTCGCGCAGTGCCTTGGCCATGCCTTCGTGATCGGGCATCAGCTCGGGGTCTTTGCACAGGCCGGCGATCATGTCGGTGCCGGCGTTGGTGGTGAGCAGGATCAGGGTGTTCTTGAAGTCGATCGAGCGGCCTTCGCCGTCTTCCATCACGCCCTTGTCGAACACCTGGAAGAAGATTTCGTGCACGTCGGGATGGGCTTTTTCCACCTCGTCCAGCAGCACCACGGAGTACGGCTTGCGGCGCACCGCTTCGGTGAGCACGCCACCTTCGCCATAGCCGATGTAGCCGGGGGGCGCACCCTTCAACGTCGAGACGGTATGCGCTTCCTGGAACTCGCTCATGTTGATGGTGATGATGTTCTGTTCGCCGCCGTACAGCGCCTCGGCCAGGGCCAGCGCGGTTTCGGTCTTGCCGACGCCGGACGTGCCGGCGAGCATGAAGACGCCGATCGGCTTGTTCGGGTCGACCAGGCCGGCGCGCGAGGTCTGGATGCGCTTGGCGATCATCTCCATGGCGTGATCCTGGCCAATGACACGCTGACCCATCAGGCCGGCCAGGTTCATCACGGTTTCCAGCTCGCTCTTGACCATGCGGCCGACCGGGATACCGGTCCAGTCCGACACCACCGAGCCGACGGCCTGATAGTCGACGGAGGCGAGGATCAGCGGGGTTTCGCCCTGCAGTTCGGCCAACCGTGTTTGCAGGCCTTTCAGTTCTTCCAGCGCCGCCGCACGCTCGGCGCCGTCCAGCGCGGCCTCGCCAGCCGGCGGCGCGCCCTTGGTTTCCGCCTCCTGGTTGGCCGACTCCTCAAGCGCACTGCCGGTGCCTTCCACCGGTGCGTTGGAGCCGCGCAGTTTCGAGCGGATATCGAGGATTCTTTCGACCAGATCCTTTTCCGCGACCCAGTTCGCCTCCAGGGTTTCCAACCGCGCTTTCTGGGTGGCCAGTTTCTCGTTCGCGGCTTCCTCGCGTGCAGTGACCTCGACACCCACGTTCTTTTCGCGGGCGATGATGGCCAACTCGGTTTCCAGCGCCTGGATGCGTTTGCGCGTGTCGTCCACTTCGGCAGGCACGGCATGCTGGCTGATGGCGACGCGGGCGCAGGCGGTGTCGAGAAGGCTGACCGACTTGTCCGGCAACTGGCGCGCAGGGATATAGCGATGCGACAGCTTGACCGCGGCTTCCAGCGCCTCGTCGAGGATCTGCACCTTGTGGTGCTTCTCCATCACGCTGGCGACGCCGCGCATCATCAGGATGGCTTTCTCTTCGCTGGGCTCGTCGATCTGCACGGTCTGGAAGCGGCGGGTCAGCGCCGGGTCCTTCTCGATGTGTTTCTTGTACTCGGCCCAGGTGGTGGCGCCGATCGTGCGCAGGTTGCCGCGGGCAAGCGCGGGCTTGAGCAGGTTCGCCGCGTCACCCGTGCCGGCGGCGCCACCGGCACCGACCAGGGTGTGCGCCTCGTCGATGAACAGGATGATCGGCTTGGTCGAGGATTGAACCTCTTCGATGACTTGCTTGAGACGGTTTTCGAACTCGCCCTTCATGCTGGCGCCGGCTTGCAACAGGCCGACATCGAGCGCGCGCAGTTGCACATCCTTCAGCGGCGGCGGCACATCGCCGATGGCGATGCGCATGGCGAAACCTTCGATCACCGCGGTCTTGCCCACGCCGGCTTCACCGACCAGCATCGGGTTGTTCTGGCGGCGGCGCATCAGGATGTCGACGAGTTGGCGGATTTCGTCGTCGCGGCCGACGATCGGATCCATCTTGCCTTCGCGCGCCTGCTCGGTGAGGTCGATGGTGAATTGCTTCAGCGCCTCCTGCTTGCCCATCTGCGCCGGGCCCATCGCGCCGCTGGCTTCGCCGGGAACGGCGCCACCGATGTGGAATCCGTCGCTGGCGCTCTGGCCATCCTCGGGCGAGCCGGCGACCACTTCGGCGAATTTCTCCACCAGCGCCTCGGGTTTGATCTTGTCGAACTCGGCCGAGATCGCCACCAGCGCATTGCGCAGGTGCCGCGTGCGCACCACACCGACCAGCAGGTAACCGGTGCGCACCTGCGCCTCGCCGAACATCAGCGTGGCGAACACCCAGCCGCGCTCGACGGCTTCTTCCACGTTGCTGGAAAGATCGGAAATCGACGACGAACCGCGCGGCAACCGGTCCAGCGCGTCGGTGACATCGCGCGCCAGGTTGGACGGGTTGAGGTTGAACTGCTTGATGATGCGGTGCAGGTCCGAGTCCTGCAGCTGCAGAATCTGATGGATCCAGTGCACCAGCTCGACATAGGGATTGCCGCGCAGCTTGCAGAACACGGTGGCGCTTTCGATGCCCCGGTACGCCAGCTTGTTGAGCTTGCCGAACAGCGCGCTGCGAGAAATTTCCGCCATGACTTTTTATCCCTTCGGTTGATTGGTCATCGGAGTCCGCCGTCGCCGATGGATGCGGCCGCGTGCCCTTGTTGATCGAATGGCGCCTGCACGCCCCGTTATCCCACCGGCCTGAGCACGACGTGATCGGCGTCGCCATCGAGCTGGCGCCGGCCCATCCACGTGGTCAATCCCAACCGACCGGCCTGGCCCAGGCGCGTCACCGGCACCTCATCCCGGTTCAGCACCAACTGCACGTCCCACGCTTTCTCTTCGCCGATGTAGGTCTTGACTGCCGCCACCAGTTGCCGGAGCGCTTCGCCACCGGGCAGGAAATTGTTGAACTGCGCACGGTTCAGCGGCCCCAGGCGCAGGCGGAAGCGCTGCTGCGCTCCCCATACGTATTCGCCCATCACTGCGGTCAGGCCAAGGCCCGCCACCTCGCTGGAATGGCCCAGCCGCAGGTGCGCCGTCGACGGCAGGCGCATCCATTCGGCCATGAATTCCACGATGCGCACGGGGATGCGGAAAAAGTCTTCCAGCAGCGTGCGCAAACCTTCCGCGTTGCGCGTCTGCGCCAGCAGCCGTCCCGCAAAAAAACGCTTGTACTGGTCGGGCATGGCGTCGCGGCCGCCCAAGCCGGGCGTGGCCAGGCCCACCAGTGCTCCCACATACGTACCGAAACGATCCTCCCGCGGGCGATCGAACTGCACGGTCGGCTGCGCATCGGCCCAGACCCGATAGAACAGGCTGCTCATGCGGTGATGGAAGATGTTGGCGAACGCGATGAAGGTGGAATCCTTCTCGTTGCGCTGGCGATCCAGCGCGTACTCGGTCAGGTGCAGCGGCAACGGCGCGTTCGGGCCGAACAGACCGAAGAACAGGCCATGCATGCGCGCGGGTACCCCTGGGCCACCGGGTTCGAAACGATCAATGGCGCGCGGAGCAAACGACAGCGATGGCGTGTGGCACAAGCGCACCATGTCCTCGGCCGGCTTGGTGGATTCACCCACGCGCGGCTGCTCGGGATAGGCGCACTCCAACCGGCGGATGGCCTCGAAAAATTCGAAGTCCTCCGGCCGGTCGCGCAGCGCGTTCTGCAGCGCTACAGCGTCTGTCGCTTGCCGAGTCGCACGGGCCATCGGGCCACCTCGTTGCGTTCCAGGGTGCGCAGCACGGTTTCGGTAAACGAGTTGACCGAAACGTAGCGCGCAAAAAAGTGCTGCATGACCGAGCCCAGCAGAAAGGCTCCGGTGCCTTCAAAGGCACCGTCGTCGCAGGTGAGGGTTATCTCCAGGCCGCGACCGAAGGTGATCGGGCCGGGCACGGGAATGCGCCGCACGATCGGCTGCGAGCTGACCGCCTTGATGCCTTCGACCTGGCGCCGGGCGCTGGAGTCGAATTCATCGCAGTAAAGCGTCAGCATTTCGCGCAGCGCGGCCGCGCCGTCTTCGTTGCCGTCGCCCAGCAGCGACACGTAATTCAGTTGCAGGTGGCTCAGCAGTCGCCATGCGGTTTCGCCCACGGCCACCGATGCACGTGGCTTGGTCGGGCCGGCCACGCAGCGGATGGATTCCACCGGCGCGCCAACGTCCAGCGTGAAATCGGTGTGCGACTTGCCCACCGGCATCTGCAGCGGCAGGTCGCGATTGGTGCACAGCAATTGCATGCCGATCTGGCGCAACTGGGTGGAGTACGGCGCGTCGGCGGCATCGACCAGCGAGACGAACATCTCGTTGCCGACATAACTGGAGCGCGCGCCATTCAATTTTTGCCGCGCCGACAGCATCCGTGGTTCGCGGCGCACGGTGTGGAACGCCGCGTTGCCGCTATGCCAGGTGCGCTCATCGCAGCCATAGAACGGCTGGAAGCGCTGCTCGGGCTCCTGCCGGTCGCCGAAGCCTTCGACATGGCTGACGCTGTGGATCTCGAAATCCATCGGCCGCGTGCGGTCGGCCAGCACGTGATATTCGGTCTTGCCCTGCTGCAGATGGATACGGTCGGCGCGACGGGGAAACAGATTGATCGCCGGGGTGCAGAACAGGCGGAAATTGCCCGCATCCACTGCGTTGTGCAGCCGGCTCACACTGCGATCGAACAACGCCACGATCTCGAATTCGCTGCTGTTCGAACGCGCCAGCACCTTGCGCAGGCCGGTGAACACGGCGAACAGGAAACGCTCCGGGCAGGCGAAATATTCCTGCAGCAGGCGATAGCCGCTGAACGAGCGGCCGCTGTACGGAATCAGTGCCTCGCTGTCGTCGAAGCCCTTGCTGTGGATGCTGCTCGCATCCAGGCATTCCTCGACCGGACCGCTCGCGCCTTGCGTGCGCACCACCACGGCCACCGCGTTGGCCAGCAATTGCTCGTACAACCGCTTGGGCAGTTCGTCGGCGCCGGCAATGAACAACGGCAGCTCGTCCAGCGTCAGCATGTTGGCCTGCGCGCCGGCGGTCACCTGGAATTTCAGCCGCAAGCCGGCGCGCACGGTCTTGTTCGGTGGAATCGGCACGCCCGCGGCCGCGATGGCGGCAGGCGTCTCGAAATATTTGGCCTCGGTGATCTGCAGCGGCCACAGGCTGACATCGTGCGCCGTGCGGTACTCGCAGGCGGTACGGTCATCGCGCCCGATCAGGCTGCGCAGCGCGGTATCGCGCGCGACTGTGTGACCGGTTACCAGCGCACTTTCCTTCAGGTCCGCCTGCAACTGCACCACGGCCATCGAGGGCACCGGCGCCAGATAGTGCGGGTAGATCATTTCCATCAGGTGCTGGGTGAACACCGGCTGCTGCGCATCGAGCTTCAGCTGTACGCGCGCGGCGAGAAACGCGAAGCCTTCCAACAGCCGCTCCACGTAGGGGTCGGCGCATTCGAAACCTTCCATGCCCAGGCGGCCGGCGATCTTCGGATACTCACGCGCGAATTCGCCGCCCATCTCGCGGACGTGCTGCAATTCCCGGTTGTAGTAACGCAGCAGGCGCGGATCCATCAGGGTCAACCAAAACTTTCAGAAACGTTGAACGTGCCTGTTTCCAGGTCCACTTCGGTTTTCAGGTAGAGATTCAGCGGGATCGGCTGCGCCCACATCTCCGATTCGATGTTGAACACCAGCGATTGGCGATCCATGCGGGCGCTATCGGACTGCACCACCACGCGCAAGGTGTTGCCGGTAAGCCGCGGCTCGAAGGCCAGAATGGCGTCCTTGATCTGGCGCTGCAGCACGCTGGCATCGACACCGGTCAGCGCCATGCCGGTGAGATCGGGAATACCGAAATTCAGCACCGATCGGTTGACCTCCGGGTACGGCTCCAGATCCACATCGGTGCCCAGGTGCACGCAATTGAGCAGCCAGGAAATGTCGCGCGTCACGCAATCGCGCAGGCGCGTGGCCGAGATCACCCGCTTCTCGCGGCTCTCTTCGGACTTGCCCGGTTCGTCATCGGTCAGCCGGTCAAGCAGCGAGGGCTGCAGTCGTTCCTGGGTGGTGAGTTCGGCCATGGCTCGCGTACGCCCTGGTCAAACGCTGTCGAAGGAAAGGGTGCGGATATCCAGCAGCGGGTAATCGCCGGCATCGGTGGCGAGCATGCGCTGACCCAGGCCGATGTAGGAGCCATTGCCTTGATCGATCCATTCGGTCTTGCGCGCCAGTACCACCTCGCTGTCCGCCGAACGTTCGGAACCCGGGTAGCGACAGGGGACAAAACCCACGGCCTGGCCACCGTTGGCCCAGGTGATCTGCACCGGCGCCCAGATCTTGTCGCGCAAGTCGGTGGGCGCCTCGAACACGAGCGTTTTCAGGCGTGCGAACGGCACCCAGGCATAACCGCCATTGACGATCATTTCCAGGCACGGGCCAAAACGCGGATCGGCGTCGGCCAGCCATTCGAACGGCGTGCCATCGATAGTGCCGCCAACGGCCGGTGCCTGCGCGAACGCCTGCTCCCGCAATGGCTCGGCCTGGCCATGCTGCCCACTGGCATCGAGCTTCAATGCCTGCAGCAGCAGCGCCATCCATTGTTCGGGCTCACCGATCAATACCGGCGAGCGCTCACCTTCCATCACCTGCACGCGGCCGCATTCGCCCTGCAGGGCCTGCGTGTAGGCGTTCACCATAAGCATATGGTTGAGCCCGTCGAGCTCTCCGCTCACGTTCAACTGATTTTTTGCGCGTTCCCACTGCCCCAGAAGGGCAAGCAGCTGGAACAGGAAAACCCGACATTTCGCATCCGCGGGGTTGCTGCGCACTTGGGCGGTCAGCCCCTGCAGCGCCTCGTCCAGCCGACCTTCCTTCAGCATGTTTTCCGGTGTCATGTCCACGCTCGAATTATTTTTGGTGGCGAAACGGAACTGCAGCGGGAACCGGGGCGGCGAAAAACGCGCAACCACGAAAGATGCGGCGGCTCGAAGCCCACCGCCCGGCTCCCCAACATCGATCAGGCCTTGGCGACACCCTGGATGTCGTACGTGAACTCCTTCGCGCCGCCCTGCTTGGCACCCTTGTCGTCCTGCGGCTGGAACGAGTACTTGAACTTGCCGAAGTGCAGGGTGAGGTTCTCGGTGAGCTTGTCCTCCCCACCGCTGCCGCCGGTGGACACCGAGGTGATCAACACGCCTTCACTCAACTCGATGGTGAGGAAGTCCGTCTGCTCGCCGGTGGCGTTGGTGACGTAAAGCCACGCCTGGTCGATGCGCCCGCCGGTGCAAACGGCGTCGATCAAAGCGTTGGAGCAACCATCGACGTACTTGGTGATCGAGATGTCCTGCACGTGCGCCTTGCCGCCGCTGGCCGAACCGCCGCCGGTGTGCAGGTCACCCGTGTTGCTGACGCCCCACGACCACGCCAGGATCGGCACTTCGCCCTTGTGCTTCTTGTGGTTGGACGCGCCCTCGATCTTGACCTTGCCCGCGCCAAACTTGATGTGCATGTCGAATGCCATTGAAACCTCTCCTTGACTCATCTGATTGAAAATCGAAGCCGCCAACACAGGCGTAGCCCGCGCCGTTGGAATCGCACTTGCAGCGATACATCCCCTCGCGCCCCACCCGCTACCCGATGCACGCCCGCCGGCAAATCAGCAACCACGCATCAGGCGCATCGAACTCCCCGATATCGAAGGCTGGATGGCGGCGATGCACAGGGCATGCGACGCCATCCGGCCAATGTTGATCAGGCCTTGGCCGCCGACGGCAGGCGCGAGACCAGTCGCAGCGACACGGTCAGGCCTTCCAGTTGGTAATGCGGCTTGAGGAAGAACTTGGAGGTGTAGTAACCCGGTGCCCCTTCCACTTCCTCGACCACGACTTCGGCGGCGGACAACGGCTTGCGCGCCTTGGTCTCTTCGCTGGAATTGGACGGATCGCCATCGACGTAGTTCATGACCCAGTTGGTCAACCAGTTCTGCATCTGCTCACGATCGGCGAACGAGCCGATCTTGTCGCGCACGATGCACTTCAGGTAATGCGCGAAGCGACAGCAGGCGAACATGTACGGCAGGCGCGCGCCCAGCGCGGCGTTGGCGGTGGCGTCGGGATCGTCGTACTCCTCCGGCTTGTTCAGCGATTGCGCGCTGATGAAGGCGGCCATGTCCGAGTTCTTGCGATGCACCAGCGGCATCAGGCCCATCTTGTCCAGCTCGGCCGAGCGGCGATCGGTGATCGCGATCTCGGTGGGACACTTCATGTCCACGCCACCGTCGTCGGTGGGGAACGTATGCGCCGGCAGGCCTTCCACCGCGCCGCCGGACTCGATGCCGCGGATGCGCGAGCACCAGCCGTAGGCCTTGAACGAGCGGTTGATGTTCACCGCCATGGAATACGCCGCGTTCTGCCAGGTGTACTTGGCGGAATCCGCACCGGCGGTGTCTTCCTCGAAGTTGAATTCCTCCACCGGATTGGTGGCGGCACCATACGGCAGGCGCGACAGCGTGCGCGGCATGGCCAGGGCCAGGTACTTGGAGTCATCCGATTCGCGCAGCGAACGCCAGGCGGCGTAGTCCGGCGTGGAGAACACCTTGGCCAGGTCGCGCGGATTGGACAGCTCGTTCCAACTGTCCATGCCCATCAGCGTGGAGTTGGCGGCCGCGATGAACGGTGCATGCGCCGCGGCGGCGACTTGGGCGATGCCACCGAGCATTTCCACGTCGGGCGGGCTGTGGTCGAAGTAGTAGTCGCCGACCAGACAGCCATACGGCTCGCCGCCAAGCTGGCCGTATTCCTCTTCGTACATCTTCTTGAAGATCGGGCTCTGGTCCCACGCGGTGCCCTTGTAGCGCTTCAGCGTCTTGCCCAGCTCCTTCTTGGAGATGTTCATCACGCGGATCTTCAGCTGCTGGTCGGTCTCGGTGTTGTTGACCAGGTGATGCAGGCCGCGCCAGGCGCTTTCCAGTTTCTGGAAGTCGGCGTGATGCATGATCTCGTTGATCTGCTCGCTGAGCTTGCGATCGATCTCGGCCACATAGGCGTTGATGGTCTGGGTGACGTCATCGGAGACGATGTCGGACTTGCTCAGGACCTGCTCGGCCAGCGTGCGCACGGCTGATTCGACTTCCTCCTTGGCGCGCTCGCTCTTGGGTTTGAACTCCTTGCTCAGCAGCGCGGCGAAGTCGCCCGCTTCGAGGGTTTCGGTGGCGCCGCCCTGTTCGGCCTGTGTTTCGGTTGCCATGTGTTTACTCTCCGTCCGTGTCGGCGGGCTTGGCCGCCGATACCAGCGATTGCAGCAATGCGGGGTCGTTGATGGCCTGGGAAATCAGCTTCTCCGCGCCGGCCTTGCCATCCATGTAGGTGCCGAGGTTGGCCAGCTGGGTGCGGGCCTCCAGCAGCTTGGCAACGGCGCCGACCTTGCGGGCCACGGCGGCGGGCGAGAAGTCGTCCATGCTCTCGAACGTGATATCCACGTTGAGGTTGCCTTCGCCAGTCAGCGTGTTGGGCACGGCAAAGGACACGCGCGGCTTCATCGACTGCAGGCGGTTGTCGAAATTGTCGACGTCGATCTCCAGCGCCTTGCGCTCCTCGATCGACGGCAGCTCGCTGTTGTTGACACCGGACAGATCCGACATCACGCCCATCACGAACGGCACCTGGACCTTCTTCTGCGCGCCATAAACCTCGACGTCGTACTCGATCTGCACGCGCGGCGCCCGGTTTCTGGCGATGAATTTCTGACTACTCTGCTTGGCCATGCTTTTTGTCTCCTCGGAGGAAGGGCAACTTGTTCACTGGGCGCAACGTGTTCGGCTTGCCGGGCGCATGAGTCCGCCGCGGTGCCATGCAACCGCCGCGAGCTCCTGGTAAGTCAGCACTTGATACCCCTTTCAGATGCGTTCACGTCATGCCCGCCCCGCGGGCTGCGCACAAAAACGCGCACAGCGATGGAACGTGCCGCGGAAGCGATTTCGGACAGAAATGTCGCTCCACTTGTTACTGCGTGGTCGCGTCGTGAACTTGCTCAAGGCGCCGGTGTCGACGTTTATCTTTCGTTCATAAACCAAAGACGGCCGCAAAAAAGGCCCGCGTGGAGCGCGCGCAGCCGGCAGGCAGACGGGTTTTGGGTCAGGCGTGGCGGCGGAAATAAAGCCAGGCGGCGAAGGCCAGCACGATGGCCGGCAACAGGTTGGCCGGCAAGGCGGGCACGCCGTAGACGGTGCCGAAGTTGACCAGCGCCTGTTGCAGGAAATACCAGCCGATGGCCAGCAGCATGCCCACGAACATGCGCTTGCCGAGGCCGCCGGAACGCAGCGTGCCGAACGCGAACGGCATCGCGCACAACACCAGCACCAGCACGTTGAGCGGATACAGGGCACGGCCCCAGAACGCCACGGCGTAGCTGCCGGGGCTTTCGCCGTTGCGCTCCTTGTAGGCCATGTTGCTGAGCAGGTCCCGCATCGACAGGTATTGTGGCTGGATCATGTTCTGCGCCAGCACCTGCGGGTCCAGGCTCGACTGCCACGACTGGGTGTCGCTCTTGCGCGTGTGCACGCCCTGCGCATCCAGCACGCTGCTGCGCACGTCGTGCAGCATCCACTGGCTGCCTTCGTGCTCGGCCGTGCGCGCCCAGTCGAAGCGGCTGAGCTGGCCGTCGTCGGTCATGGTGAACACGCGTACGTCCGCCAGTTGCACGGTGCCCCGGGCGCTCAGCATGGCGGCCTTGGCGTTGATGATGTTGTTGCCGTCGCGCGCCCACAGGCCGCTGTTGGTGGCCATGCCGAGGTTGCCGGCCTTCAGCCGCAACTGCATCGCCTGCGCCTGCTGGTCGCCCCACGGCGCGGCCGTCTCGCCCAGCACCACCACGCCGACGATCAGCACCCCGATCACCCCGGCGGCGGATGCGGCGATGCGCAGGCGCGACATGCCCGCCGCCCGCAACGCCGTCAGTTCACCGGTGGACGCCAGCCCGCCCAACCCCAGCAGCCCGCCGATCAACGCGGCATTGCCGAACATCTCGTAGGCGCGGCGGGGAAAGGTCACCAGCACGTAGACGATGGCGTTGTTGAGCGTGTAGCCGTTCTTGCCGACGTTGTGCAGCTGGCGCACCAGCTGGGTCATCGCGTCGAAACCGGTCAGCACCAGCCACACCATCAGCAGCGAACCGAGCACGCTCATGCCCACCAGCCGGTCCACCCGCTTGATCGTGAACGTGCTCATGCGTTGTCCGGCTCGGGCCGCGAGGCGGCGGTTTTCCGTGGACTGTATTGCTTCCACAGCAACCATGCGGCGAGCAGCACCACCAGCAGATGCAGCCCCCACAGCGGCGCCTGGTTGTGCCAGTGGCCCTTGCCGATCTGCGCGCGGCCCAGGGCCAGCAGCAGGTAGTACAGGTAGAAGAGGATCACCGCCAGCAGCAGCCGGCCATAGCGCGGCTCGCGTGGGTTCTGTCGTGACAGCGGTACCGCCAGCAGCAACAGCACCAGGGTCAAGGCCGGCGCATTGGAGCGCCAGGCGAATTCGGCGCGCGCGTCGGGGGCGTCGGTGCGGGCCAGCGTCCAGCTGTCCAGCGCATGCACGGGGTCGTCGTCCTCATCGCCCTGCACGTCGGAAAGCGCGGTGTCGTTGCGCGCGTAGTGCATGCTGCGCCAGTCATCCGTACCCAGCGGAATGTCGTATTGCCAACCCTTCTCGAACGCAATGAAGCGATTGCCGCCATCGCTTTCCTGGTACAGCTGGCCGCTGGCCGCGCTGACCAGCTTGATGTGCGGCTGGCCGTCGCCGTCGCGCTGGGTGGCCACGAACGTGCGTCCCAGCTGGCTGCCGTCGCGGTTCAGGCTCTCGACGAAAATGATGCCGCCCTTGCCAGGCAGGTCGGTGAAGCGGCCCGCATCCAGCCCTACCGCGATCACCGAACGGTTCGCCGCGGCCACCATCATGTCGCTGGTGCGTACCGCCCACGGCCCCAGCCACAGCGACACCACGGTGGTGATCAATACCAGCACGCCGCTCAGCAACAGCACGGGTTTCAACAAGCCGCTCGCGCCCATGCCCGACGACGCCAGCACGTGCATCTCGCTTTCGCGGTACATCCGGCCCAGGCCCATCAGCACGCCGATGAAGCTGGCCAGCGGCAGCATATTGGTGAGGCCGTCGAGCGTGCGCAGGCCCAGCACCTGGAACATCACGCTGGCCGGAAAGCTGCCGCCGGCCACTTGCTGCAGCACGCGGGCGAACGCGCTGCCGGCCACGATCACCAGCAGCACCACCACGGTGGCGGCCACGGTTTGCGCCAGTTCGCGCAGGAAATAGCGGTCGAGGATGCTCAGCATGCGATAAACTAGCCCGCTCTCCAGCCGTGCCCAGACCGGCCGGCAAACCGCAAGTTTAGCCTGTCCGGTCCGCGCCGGGCCCACCCAGGAATCTTTCGATGACATTGCAGTTCAGCCTTGGCGCCGCCGCGCCCGAAACCGTCGACAGCGCCTGCGTGGTGGTCGGTGTTTACGAACACGGCGTGCTCAGCAACGCTGCGGCGCAGGTCGATGCCGCTACGGCAGGCGCCATCAAGAGCCAGCTTGAAAGCGGTGACATCAGCGGCAAGGCCGGCCATTGCGTGACGCTTTTCGCGCCGGCGGGCATCGCCGCGAAACGCGTGCTGGTGGTGGGCCTGGGGGCGCAGAAGTCGTTCGATGGCGCGCGCTTCCGCAAGGCCTGCATGGATGCGGCGCGTGCGCTGGCGAAGCTGCCGGTGACCGAAGCCGTGTCATATCTCACCGGACTGGACGTGCCCGGTCGTGACAACGCCTGGCGCGTGCGCATCGCGGCGCTGGCCGCCGATTACGCCGCCTACCGCTACACCGCCACGTTCAAGCCGCGCGACAAGAACCCGCTGCCGAAGCTGGCCACGCTCACCTTCGCTGCCGGTGACGATGCCCAGCGTGGGCTGGAGCAGGCACGCGCCATCGCCGAGGGCGTGCGCTTCGCCCGCGATCTGGCCAACCTGCCGCCGAATATCTGCAATCCCGTCTACATCGCCGATCAGGCGCAGGCGTTCGCCGATGGGCAGGCGCAGGTCAGCTGCACCGTGCTCGATGAAGTGGAGATGGAAAAGCTGGGCTTCGGCTCGCTGCTGGCGGTGGCGCGCGGCTCGGTCAACAAGCCGCGACTGATTGCGCTGGAATACAAGGGTGGCAACGAGGGCGACAAACCCTACGCGTTGGTCGGCAAGGGCGTCACCTTCGACTCAGGCGGCATCAGCCTGAAGCCCGGCGCCGGCATGGAGGAAATGAAATTCGACATGGGCGGCGCCGCCGGCGTGCTGGGCGCGTTCGTGGCCGCGGTGAAGATGGGCGTCAAGCTCAACCTGGTCTGCGTGGTGCCCAGCGTGGAGAACATGCCCGGCGGCGACAGCTACCGCCCCAGCGACGTGCTCACCAGCCTGTCCGGGCTCACCATCGAAGTGCTCAACACCGACGCCGAAGGCCGGCTGATCCTGTGCGATGCACTGACCTGGACGGCACAGCAATTCAAGCCGCAGGCCATCGTCGACGCGGCCACGCTCACCGGCGCCTGCGTGGTGGCGCTGGGCAAACACGCCAGCGGCCTGATGAGCAAACACGACGACCTGGCCACCGAACTGCTGGCCGCCGGCGAGGAAACCCTCGACCGCGCCTGGCGCCTGCCGCTGTGGGACGACTACCAGAGCCAACTCGATTCCGGTTTCGCCGACGTCGCCAACATCGGCGGCAAGAGCGCCGGTGCCGTCACCGCCGGCTGCTTCCTGTCGCGCTTCACCGAAGGCCAGCGCTGGGCCCACCTCGACATCGCCGGCACCGCCTGGGACGAAGGCCGCAAGGGCCTGGCCACGGGCCGGCCGGTGGCGTTGCTGGCGCAGTGGCTTCTTGATCGGGATTCGTGATTTGGGATTTGGGATTGGCAACAGCCAAAGCCCGCACCCCATCGAATCCCAAATCCCAAATCCCAAATCCCGGCTCTAAACCATGCGCGCCGATTTCTACCTGATCGACAAACCCCGCTTCCGCGAGCAGCCGCTGTTGCTGGCGTGCGAGCTGACCAAGAAGGCGTTTGCCGCGCAGCAGCCGCTGCTGATCCTGACCCGCGATTTCGCCCAGGCCGAGGCGGTCGACGAATTGCTGTGGTCGTTCGACGAGGACAGTTTCATCCCGCACCAGTTGGCCGGTGACGAGGATGATGCGACCACCGCGGTGCTGATCGTGCCGCTGGGCCTGGAAACCGCGGACCGCCCGCTGGTGCTGAACCTGCGTGACGCCTGCGCGCCCGGCAACTACCAGCGTGTGCTGGAGGTGGTGCCCGCCGACCCGTCCGCGCGCGAGGGTTCGCGCACGCGCTGGAAGGAATATCAGCGGCGCGGCTTCGAGGTGCGCAAGTTCGACATGTAGTTCAGGCCGGGCTGGGCTCAGCTTCGTCGGCGCCGGTGTCGATATTGGCGAAACGGGCCAGCGCGTCGGCCAGTTGTTCGCCACTGACCGGCTTGCGCAAAAAGCCGTCCATGCCCGCGGCGCGAGCCAGCGCTTCGTCCCCGCTGCCCGAGCGCGCGGTCACCGCCACGATCGGCAGACGCCGGCCGGCCGGCTCACGTTGCCGGATCAGCCGCGCGATCTGGAAACCATCCACGCCGGGCAGGTCCAGATCCAGCAGCACCACGTCGAAACGCGCGTGCGGCAGTTCCGCCAGCGCCGCCAGGCCGTTGGCCACGTGACAGACTTCATGGCCCTGCTGTTCCAGCAGCCCACGCAGCACGGCGGCGACGATGGCGTCGTCCTCGACCATCAGGATCCGGCGCGACTGGCCGCTGTGGCTGCTGGCAACCATCGACGGCGCCAGCGGTGGCGGCTCAGGCAGCGGCAGGCGCACCCGGAAGATGCTGCCGTGCGCCACCCGTGATTCCAGTTCGATGCTGCCGCCCATCATGTCGGCCAGTTCGCGGCAGATGGCCAGGCCCAGCCCGCTGCCGGCGCGGCGCTGTGGCCCCGCTTCCTGTTCGAACCGTTCGAACAGACGCGCCTGGCTGGCTTCGGGAATGCCGGGGCCGGTGTCGCTGATGCTGAAAAGCAGGCCATCGGCCGAGCGTTGCGCCCGTACCGTCACGCTGCCGCGCTGGGTGAACTTCAACGCGTTGTTGGCTAGGTTGAGCAGGATCTGCTTGACCCGCACCGCGTCGCCGACCACGCGTTCGGGCAGGTCGTCATCCACCTGCAGCACGAAGCGCAGGCCCTTGGCCTGTGCCAGCCCCTGCTCCAGTTGTGCCACGTCGGTGACCAGCTGGCGCGGGTCGAACGGCGCCAGCTCCAGCTCCAGCCGGCCGGCCTCGATGCGGGCCAGGTCCAGCGCATCATTGAGCAGCTTCAGCAACATGCCGCCGGAGCGCTGCATGGCCTGCGCGTAGTCGTGCTGTTGCGCGTTGAGTGGCGTGCTCAGCAGCAGCTCCGCCATGCCCATCACGCCGGTCATCGGCGTGCGTATTTCGTGGCTGAGCGTGGCCAGGAACTGTGTCTTGGCCGCACTGGCCT
Organism: Rhodanobacter sp.; assembly: GCA_035514935.1. Lineage (GTDB taxonomy): Bacteria > Pseudomonadota > Gammaproteobacteria > Xanthomonadales > Rhodanobacteraceae > Rhodanobacter. The sequence goes on from DATJCF010000012.1 coordinate 15,651, forward strand.
GCTCGGCCAATTCGCGTTGTTGCTCGATAAGCTGCAGGCGGTAGCGCTGCGCCATGCGGTTGCGCCATCCGCGCAGGGCCAGGCCGCCCACCAGCGCCAGCACCACCACGTAGATGGCCCATGCCCACCAGCGCGCCCACGGTGGCGCCTGCACGTGGATGCGCAACGGCGTGGCCAGGCGTCCCCAGACGCCGCTCGGGCCGGCGGCCATCACCTCAAGCTCGTAATCGCCCGCCGGCAGGCCGGCAAAATCGCGCTCGCCGCGATGGTCCACGTCCACCCAGTTGGTGTCGAAGCCGGTCAGTTTGAAGCGGTAGCGATTGGCCTCCGGGTTGACGTAGGATGCCACGCGCACTTCCACGCGCAGATCGCGGTCGCGCCAGTGCAACGGCACCACGGAACCATCGCGTGGCAGCGCGTGGATGGCACCATCACGCTGCACGTTGAGGCTGGCCAGGGTCACCTGCGGCGGCGAGCCGGCGGGCACCGACGCGGGGAAAAGCGCCGGCTGGAATGCCACTACGCCACCGCTGTTGGCGGCAAACATCATCCCGTTGGATGCGATCGCCACGGCGCCGCTGTTGAACTCCACATTCGACAAACCTTGCGCAGGACCAAACGATTTCAGCTGCCGGTTGTCCTTGCCGAGCTGCCACAAACCGGGATTGGCAAACAGCCACAAGTTTCCGCCTCGGTCGATCCGCAGGTCGGTCAGCACCGACGCAAACGGCTTCGCGCTGATGTCGATGCTTTCGTCGCGCCGGGCCTTGCCATCGGCGTACCGATAATGGTCGAGGCTGCGGCGCGTCACCAGCCAGAAGCCACCCGCATCGCGCGCAAACGCGAGCACTTCATGCCTCGGCACGCCGGCAATCAGCGCCATCCGCCGCGACGCCGGATCCCAGCGCCGTAGCCCGTCGGCGCTGGCGTACCACGCTCCATCGGCATAACAGGCGAGCTGGTCGACCGACACCGTATCCTCGGTAGGATCCTCCATCGGCACTTTGGATATGGCGTGACTGTCGGCGTCGATGGCAAAGACGCCGCCCCCCCATGCCGCCACCTGGATGCGCCCATCGGCGCCGGCGCAAAGCATCACTGGCCGCATGATGCCGGCCTTGTGGATACCGATGGCCGACAGCTTGCCGTGGTCGAACAGATGCAGTTCGCCCGGGCTGGCGATCCACAGGCGCCCGCGCAGATCCTCCGCCAGCCACACGATCTGCCCGCGCACGCCGCGCACCACGTGTTGGACCTTGCCCGTGGTGGCGTCCAGCTTGTCGACCCAGCCGTTTTCGCCACCCACCCACAACTGGCCGTCGCGCGCCAGCAGGATCGCCGACGCGGCGATGTTGGACAGGCTGGTCGGATCGTCCGGCACGTGGGTGAAACGGGCGAAGCCGTTCCAGTCCGGCGGCAGGTAGGCAACGCTCGATTGCTCGAAGGTGATCCACAGGCCGCCTTCATGATCCAGCGCGGTCTGCCAGATCTTGCTGCCCGGCAGCCCGCCCGGCAGCAGCGGCTGGCCGGCGATGGTCTGCAGCTTGCCGTCGCCCGTGTCCAGCAGCAGGCCATCCATGGTGCCGATCCACAGCCGCCCCTGCGCGTCGCGCGTGCTGCTGGGAATGCGCCGGGCGGCCAGCGCCTTGTTCGCCACGGGGCGCGCCACACCGTCGCTGCCAATGATCAGCAACCCGCCGGTCATCGACACCCGAACCTCGCCGTGGCCGCCTTCGATGTGCCAGGCCATGCCGACGTCGCCCTCGAAGGACGGATCGATCGGCACCCGGCTGATGGTGCCGTCGCCATGACGCAGGAAGAGGCCGCGCCTGGCGCCTATCCACAGCCGTCCATCCGCATCGGCCAGCAGCGCGCGGGTCTCGCCGAACGATGCGGCGTGTTCGCCCGCCGCGTCCAGCGCGAGGTGATCGAAACCGTGGCCGTCAGCGCGCAGGCGGTCCAGGCCATGGTCGGTGGCCACCCACAGCGTGCCGTCGCTGGTTTCGGCGATGCTCCATACCTCGTTGCCGGAGAGGCTGTCCGGTTTCGCATCGTCATGCTGCCAATGGCGAAAGCGGTCACTGCGCTGATCGTAGGAAATCAGCCCGGTGGAAATACCGCCGGCCCAGATGCGGTTTTCGCAATCCACGAACAAGGCGTAGGTGGTGTTGGCCGGCAGCGAACTGGGGTCGGCGTCCGAATGCCGGAACGTCTTGAAGCTGACGCCGTCGAAACGCACCAGCCCGGCCGACGAGCCGAACCACATGAATCCGTTGCGATCCTGCGCCACCGAATACACCGGCCCGCTGGGCAGGCCGTCGGCCACGCCATAGCGACGGAATTGCGGCGTGGGCAGGGGGCCGGCAACCGATGCATCGGTGACGGGCGCGGTGGTGGCGGACGCCGGCGTGGCGTACGCCATGTTCGCGGCAAGCACCAGCAAGGCGGCCGCACGCACTGCGTGTCGCAGGAACATTGCCAACATGGATGTCCTCCCCGGCGCCCATCATGCCAAAAGCGGCCACATGCGGCGAGCGCCGACGCGTCCGACGCGCGGCCTGACGCCGTACCGCGGCCCCGACGCTCCGTTGCCGGGGCGCATGCACACTAGAATGCCGGCATGCCCCGACGCTTCCGACTTCTGCTCACTGCACTGGCCCTGGCGGCGCTGCTATGGCTGCTGTTTGCCGCCGCCGAGCGCGCGCTGGCGCTGGCGCAACGTTTCCTGGCCCTGCCCGCCGCGCTGCAATGGACGCTGGGCGGCGCGCTGGCGATCTTCGCCGCGGCCGGCCTGTCGGTGCTGTGGTGGCTGCTGCGGCCGCGACGCAAGCGCCGGCCGATGCCTGCGCCCGATCGCGGCAGCCTGGAGTAACGGATCGAACAATTGCGCGGCCGCGGCGCCGACACCGGCGCGCTGGGCAGCGAACTGGCCGAGCTCGACCGCCGCCACGCCAGTGCCCGCGTCTACGTGGCGCTGTTCGGCGAAATCTCCACCGGCAAATCCAGCCTGATCCGCGCGCTGGCGCCGCAGGCGATCGCCGCCAGCGACGTACGCGGCGGCACCACGCGCGAGGTACGCCACCACGACGGCCAGCTGCCCGACGGACGCACCCTGGCGCTGGCCGACGTGCCCGGCAGCCGCGAAGCCGGCGGCGAAGCGCACGAAACCCTGGCCCGCGAGGAGGCGCTGCGGGCACACGCGGTGGTCTACCTCTGCGCCGGCGACCTCAACCGCCAGCAGGCCGATGAACTGCGCTGGCTGGCCGAATTCGGCAAGCCGCTGCTGCTGGTCTTGAACAAGGCCGATCAATGGAACGCGGCCGAGCGCGAACAATTGCTGACGCGCCTGCGCCAGCTATCGCGCGGTATCGCCAGCGCGGTGCTGGCGATCAGCGCCGGCGGCAGCGAACGCTTCCAGCGCACGCTGGCCGATGGCCGCACGGAAACCGTCGAACGCCAGCGCCAGCCCGCGATCGAGCCGCTGCTGCGCGCCCTGGCCCGGATCACCGCACCCGGCGCCGAAGGCCTGGAAAGCCAGCGCGAGAAGGCCGTGCTGGCCGGCCTGCACCAGCGCACCGGCGCACTGGAAACGCAAAGCCGCGCGGAGGAAGCCGAACGCATCGTGCGCAAATACGCCCGCCGCGCCGTGGTGGGCGCGCTGGCCGCGGTAGCGCCGGGCAGCGACCTGGTGATCCAGGGCGTACTCGCCACCGGCCTCACCCGCGCCCTGGCGCAATTGCATGAGGTGCCGGTCAGCGATGTGCAGATCGAGGATTTCGTGCGCCAGGCCCGGCTCACCCTGCGCACCGGCAGCTCGATCGTGCTGGCCGTGGCCGGCAATGCGCTGAAGGCATTCCCGGGCCTGGGCACGCTGGGCGGCGGCGTCTTGCACGCGTTCGCCTACGCGTTGATCTTCGATGCGATGGGCCGCGCGCTGTCCGCCTCGCTGGCCGAACGCAACACCCTCGACCAGGACGACGCCGGCGCCCACCTGAAGGCGTTGCTCACTGACGCCAGCGGCACCCGACTGCGGCAGCTGGCCACACTGACGATGGAAGCGGTGCGCGAACGCGATACCCCGCCGCCCGCCACGGACCTGTAGGAGCGCACCCTGTGCGCGAACGCTCTTCGTCACGCAACGGAAAGCATCGCGCACAGGGTGCGCTCCTACAGCAACAACAACCCGCTCCTACAACGAAACACTGCGTTCCCCGCCCACCGCTGGCACCATCGCCACCCATCCGCCAGACTTCGCTCATTCATTTCCACCTGCAGGACATCGCATGAAACTGCGCAGCACTACCGATCGATGGGGTGCGATCGCCAAGACCTTCCACTGGACGATCGCGCTGGCGATCCTGGGCAACGGCGTGTTCGGCCTGATGATGGATCTTTCGCGTTCACCGATGCAGAAGATCAACTGGCTGGCGCTGCACAAATCCATCGGCCTGACCGTGCTGGCGCTGGCGCTGCTGCGGTTGCTGTGGCGGTGGTTCGATGGCCGGCCGCGCGAGGAGCCGGCGCCGCACTGGCAGCAGTGGTCGGCGCGGGCGGTGCACGTGTTGCTGTACGCATTGATCGTGGCTTTACCGCTCAGCGGCTGGTGGTTCAATTCGGTCACCGGCAAGCCGCTGCAATGGTTCAAGCAATTCAACCTGCCCGCGCTGGTACCGAAGGACGACACCCTGCGCCACTTCGCGCACGGCGTGCACGAGTACCTGTTCTGGTTTCTGCTGCTGGTGCTGGTGGCGCATGTGGGCGCCGCGCTGAAACACCATGTGTTCGACAACGACAACGTGTTGCGCCGGATGCTGCCGTTCGGCCGCCCGCGCGCGCTTCCCCCTGCCAAAGGAGACCGCCGATGAAACGCCCCATCCTGTCATCAGTCGTCCTGCTGCTCGCACTGGCCTTGCCCGGCCTTGCCGCCGCCACCGATTACACCGTGCAACCGGCTGCAAGCAAGCTGGGTTTCAGCGGCAGCTTCCAGGGCGAAACGTTCAACGGCCATTTCGACACATGGACCGCGGCCATACGCTACGACCCTGCCGACCTGGCCCATGCCGCGTTCGACGTCACGGTGACCCTGGCCAGCGTGAAAACCGGCGACAGCGATCGCGACAGCGCCCTGCCCGGCAGCGATTTCTTCGACGTGGCGAAATTCCCCACCGCCCACTTCGTCACCACGGGTTTCCGCCGCAACGGCGCGCAAGTCATTGCCGACGGCAAGCTCACGCTGCGTGGCGTCACCAAGCCGGTAAGCCTCGACGTGACGTTCCAGCCAGCCGCCCGTGGCGCCACGCTGGATGTGGATGGCGTGGTGCATCGGCTCGATTTCGGCGTGGGCGGCGGCGAGTACGCCGATACATCGGTGATCGGTGCCGACGTGAAGGTCACCGCGCACCTGCAACTGACCGCGAAATAACGGCACGCGGCGTTGGCTATCGACAGCTTGTGGCAGCGCCTGCGCGGACTCGTCCGACCGACGCCGCGCGACCCTGAAACGGCGCCGCAAGCCCTTGCATCCAGCGGTTCACTGCGCGTGGCCGACAGCCTGCGCAGCCTGCTGGACGACCCCACCATTCCCGCCGCGGTGCGCAGCGAACTGGCGACGGATTTCGGCCGCATCGAAAGCATGCTGGCGAAACTGGAGCGCGGCGAACTGCACATCGCCGTGTTCGGCCGCGTGTCGGCGGGCAAGTCGGCGCTGGGCAATGCCTTGCTCGGTTGCCACGCGTTTCCCGTGGGCGTACTGCACGGCACCACCACCGAAGCCGGCCAGGCGCTGCTGGACGAGGCACAACACGACGGCCTGGTGTTGATCGACACGCCGGGCATCAACGAACTGGATGGCGAAGCGCGCGAGCGGTTGGCCTTCGACGTGGCCGAGATCGCCGATCTGGTGGTGTTCGTCTGCGATGGCGACCTCACCCGGCAGGAGCTGGACGCGCTGAAAACCCTGGCCGCCACCCAGCGGCCGCTGCTGCTGGCGCTGAACAAAGCCGATCGCTACGGCGCCGATGAACTGGCCGACCTGCTGGGCCATCTGCGCCAGCGCGTGGCCGGCCTGGTGCGCCCCGACGACGTGCTGGCCGCGGCCGCGTTACCCGCTGCGCAACGCGTGATCGACGTCGATGCGCAGGGCAAGGAAACCGTCCACCAACGCGCACCCGCCCCGGACGTGGCGGCGTTGCGCGAGCGTCTGCTGGCGATCGCCGCGCGTGAAGGCAAGACGCTGTCGGCCATCAACGCCGGCCTGTATGCGGGCCGGCTCACCGACCAGGTCAGCGCCCGCATCGCGCAGACGCGGCAGCAAGTCGCCACCCGGCTGATCCGCCATTACTGCCTGGCCAAGGGCGTGGCGGTGGCGCTGAACCCGATTCCCGTGGCCGACCTGCTGGCCGC
>DATJCF010000013.1:0-12069 GCA_035514935.1 Rhodanobacter sp.
CGTGACCGGCTGACCGACCGCGGGCTGGTGTCCGGCCTGCGCTGGGCGCAGCTCAACGCCGAGACGCTGCCGTTTCCCGACAACAGCTTCGACGCGGTAACGATGGCCTTCGGCCTGCGCAACGTCACCGACAAGGACAAGGCGCTGGCCGACATCTGCCGCGTGCTCAAGCCCGGCGGCCGCCTGCTGGTGCTGGAGTTCTCGCGGGTGCAGAACGAGCTGTTCAACAAGCTCTACGATTTCCACTCGTTCAAGGTGCTGCCGAAACTGGGCCGCCTGTTCGCCGGCGACGCCGACAGCTACCAGTACCTGGCCGAATCGATCCGCAAGCATCCGGACCAGGAAACGCTGAAGGGGATGATGGAACGCGCCGGTTTCGGCAAGGTCGAGGTGCGCAACCTCACCAACGGCATCGTGGCGATCCACCGCGCGTACAAACTGTAAAGCGCGAGCGCGGCCTCGCTGATCCAGATCAGTGGCCCGGTGCGGATCGCGGCGTATGTTGATGACCTCCTACAACGAGGTATCAGCACCATGTCGATCGACGCCCTACCCGAAGCCAATGTCCACACGTTCGACGCACGCGGCGTGGCCCGGCGTTTCCGCCATTCGGCCATCTTCGCCGCCATCGGCGTGCTGCGCTCGGGCGAAACGATGCGCTTCATCAACGACCACGACCCGATCCCGCTGATCGCGCAATTGAACGACCGCCTCGGCGAAAACCTCACCGTGACCTACCGCCAGCGCGACCCCGGTGCGATCGTGATCGACTTCGGCATCGTCGGCCTGCCCATCGAGTGAGCGCCGCGATGCATTACCCCGCGTTCTATGACGAAGCCCCGCGCATCGCGATGTGCGATCCGCTGGCCGCCCTGCTCGGCGCCGCCGACGACGGCCTGATCGACTACGGCTACGCTGATGCCGTACGCCTGGCCGGCCACTCCTGTCCCACCGTGGCGGGCGCCTACCTGATGGCGCGCACGGCCCTGCGCGCGCTGTATCCGGACCAGCCGGCCGAGCGCGGTGGCATCTGCGTGCGCATGCCGGCGGCGGAAGACGAGGGTGTCACCGGCGTCACCGCGCAGGTGCTGACGCTGATCACCGGCGCAGCCGCCAGCAATGGTTTCCACGGCATCGGCGGGCGTTTCGTGCGGCAATCGCTGCTCAGCTACGCCGCAGTGAGGGGCGCCAGCGCCGTGCAGTTCCACCGTCGCGACAACGGCGACGCCGTGTCCGTCGAGCTGGACCTGGGCCGCGTGCCACCCGCGCCGCAATTGCGCGAATTGATGGGTGCGGCGCTCGACCCGGCCGCCACCGCGGCGCAACGCACGGCATTCGGCCAGGCCTGGCAGGATCGCGTGCGGCGGCTGTTGCTCGATCACGCCGACGACCCGGAAGTGGTTCGGTTGACGCAGTTGCAGTGAGCGCTCCGCCAGAGGCCAGGCGCCCTGGCTGATACCCGCCCGACAGCTCGCTGCTCCCTCCCCTGCGAGCAGGAGGAGGAGCAAAGCGGGCTCGGGCTCAGGGTTTGCTGAGCCCCAGCACATCCAGGCCCTGTTCGAAGCGGATATCGACCGGAATGTTCGCCTCGGCCAGCCGGTTCAAATCACCCGCCAGCTTCGCATCGGCCGCCCCCAGCTGGTCGGTCAGCTGCTTGGCCGCGTCGTAGTCGCCGTCGCCCTGGATGGTCAGCAGCTTGGCCGACAGGGAGCTCATCGCGGCGGTCATCTTGTCGAAATCGACGCGGTAGCGGCCGGTCTTGTCGTCACGGGTGAACGCGCCCTGCTGCTTGAAATAATTGAAGCGCACCATGTTCGCCCGCGCGTGCGCATCGCTGGCGCCGAAGCGCACCGAACGCAGGATGCCGGCCAGGAAGGTGACGTAGTTGTCCATCAGCTTCGACTTGTCCAGCTCGCCCTTGTCGGCCAGCTTCGCCACCATGTACAGGCCCAGCACGTCGGCCTTGCCTTCCTCGAAACTGGAGGCCTGATCCTTCAGCGCCTTGCGCACCGTGCTCTTGCCATCCAGCGTCTGCTTGATGCCCAGCCCGTGCGCCACCTCGTGGAACATGGTGTTCTGGAAGAACGCGTCGAAGGTGAGGTTCTGCTGCTGGTCGTCGGCGATCAGCAACTTGCCGATCGGCAACATGATGGTGTCGAACTTCGCCTTCATCACGTTTTCCAGCTGCAGCCGGCGCGTGCCCTTTTTCAGCTGCACCTGCTCGTCGTTGGGCAGGTTGATGGCAATGGTCTTGGCGCCCGCGTTGGCGTCGCCGCCGTAGTACACCGCGAAGTAGGCGTTGAGGTCGGCATCGGAGCCGGGCTTTTCCGCCTTGTAGCGGTCGGGCACGGGCAGGCCGCGCTGCAGTTCGGGCAGGTATCTGGCGAAGCGCGCCAGCTTGGCGCTCCAGGCCCGGTCCTTGATCAGCACGTAGGATTCGTAGCTGGCCTTGTAGCCGTAGAGCTGGTCTTCGTAGGTTTCGATCGGCCCGATCACGATGTCGACCGGGTTTTTCTTCATGTCCATCCAGGCCAGGTCACTGGACTGGTAGTTGTCGTCGAGCAACGCAGCCGCACGCAGCGTGAGGTACTTTTTGAAGCCCGCGTCCTGTGCCAGCTTGGCGGCATCGCGCAGCAGGCCGGCGGCTTTCTGCAGCTCGGTCTTGTACGCCTCGTGATAGGGCACGGTGATCAACTGGCCCTGCGCGTCGCGGCGCAGCAGGGTGTAGAGCGAAGTCTTGTCTTTCAGCGGCGACTGGTCGAACTGCGTGCGGGTCATGTCGGCCGGGTAGAACTGCGCGCCGGGCGGGCGCTCGTCGACGCCTTGGACGAAGGGCTTGTCGTTGTTCAACCGATCCCACGGGCCGTAGTTGAGCTGCGCGAACTCGCGCGTGGCCGGGTCGGTGATGCGGCTCAGCAGCGCATTCTTGTCGCCCCACGACTGGCGCCAGTAGATCGCGTTCATGCTGTCGGCCGCTTCGACCAGCAGGGCAATCATCTTCTTCTGGCGCTTGTTGAACGCGGACAGGTCGGCTTCCAGTTTTACCGGCGCATAGCTGGCCAGGCGCTGCGCCACGCTGCCTTCTTCCGCCGTCGCTGCCGCACTCGTGGCAGGGGCCGGCGCCGAGCTGGCCGGGGCCAGCTCCTCTTTCGACACCGGTGCGATCGGCGCCGCATCGTGGCCGGATGAACAGCCCGCCAGCGCGAGCAGAAGGCACAACGGGAGCAGGCGTCGATGCATGGAAAGTCCTCCGGCGAAAGGGCCATGGTATCGCCTGCGCCGGTGTCCGCAATGCGATGGCGATCGCACGCGGACGCGCGCCGTTCAGCCGGAAATGGCCAGTTGCTCCGAGCGGTACAATTGCATGCCGATCGCCACCGCCACCAACGCGGCCGCCGCGGTACCCGCCAAGCACAGCAGCATGTGCATCGGCGCCACGCCGGTGCCGCGCAGCAGGTCGATAATGCCCAGGTGCTGGCCCAGCAGCGGCACGGCGTACATCCAGTCCTGCGGCTTCACCGGCATCACCATCAGCAGGATGCTGGGCAGGATCGGCAGCATCATCAGCAGCGACAGGTACGTCTGCGCCTCGCGATAGCTCTTGGCGAACGCGGCCACCAGTGATTGCAATGCCGCCAGCAGCACGATCATCGGCCATTGCATCAACAGCACGTTGGCGGCGAAGTGCCAGCCCAGGTTGATCTCCATGCCCAGCTTGTCGGTGGGCAGGAAGCGGCCGACCAGCGAGAACGCCAGCAGGCAGATCAGCAGGCTCGCGGTGGAAAACGCGCAGATCGCGGCCAGCTTGCCCAGCAGGATTTTCCAGCGCGGCACCGGGTTGGCGAACAGCGGCTCCAGCGACTGCCGCTCGCGCTCGCCCGCGGTGAGGTCGATCGCCAGGTACATGCCGCCGATGAAGATGGTCAGCACGAACAGGTACGGCAGCATGTTGAACAGCAGCACCGCCCGCGATTCCGCCGTGGCCTGGTCGCGCCGCGCCACCTGCACCGGCCACGCCGTGCCGGGTGACAGGCCGCGCGCCACCAGCCGCATCACACCTTGCTGGCGCGCGTACGACTGCACCAGCTGGTTTACGCGGTCGACCGAACCGCTGGCATCGCGCTGGGAGGAGTCGTAGATCATTTCCACCTGCACCGGCTCGCCCTGGCGCCAGGCCTTGGGGTACTCGGCGCTGAGCCGCAGCACCAGGTCCGCCGCCTGTTCGCGCACGGCTTTTTCGGGGTCGGCAATGGCCGGCTGCGGCACGATGCCGCCGGCCTTCAGCGCATCGATCAGGTTGGGCGCATATTGCGCGCCGATCACCGGCACCTTCAGCGGCTGCTCGGCCTTGTCCAGCTCGCGGTGGATGGACACGCTGATCAGCATCACAAAGATCAGCGGGGTCAGCAGCGGGCCGGTGACGAACGCACTGATCAGGGTGCGCCGATCGCGCAGGTTCTCGCGCACTTCCTTCAGGAACACGGTGACGAAGGCGCGGCTGCGACGCACGCGGGTGGGCTTGATAACGTTCATGCGGCCAGGCCCTCGTCGCTGCCGATGATCTTCACGAAGGCATCCTCCAGGTTTGCTTCACCGGTTTGTGCGCGCAGCGCATCGGGTGTTTCGTCGGCCACCACGCGGCCGCGGGCGATCACCACGATGCGATCGCACAGCGCGCCTACCTCCTGCATGATGTGGCTGGAAAACAGCACGCAACGGCCTTCGGCGCGCAGCTTCAGCATGAACTGGCGCAAGGCGCGGGTGGCCATCACGTCGAGCCCGTTGGTGGGTTCGTCGAGGATCACGTTGCCGGGGTCGTGGATCAGCGCACGGGCGATGGCCGTCTTCACCCGCTGGCCTTGCGAGAAACCCTCGGTGCGGCGGTCGGCGATGTCGCCCATGTCCAGCGCCTGCACCAGCGCTTCGCGGCGGGTGCGCAGCTCATCGTCGGGCAGGCCTTGCAGGCGCGCGAAATAGTCGATGTTCTCGCGCGCGGTAAGCCGCTTGTACAGCCCGCGCGCATCCGGCAGCACGCCCAGCCGGCGGCGCACGGCCAGCGGGTCGACGGCCGCATCGATGCCGTCCACCAGCACCTGGCCGCGGTCGGGCGTCATCAAGGTGTAGAGCATGCGCAGCGTGGTGGTCTTGCCGGCGCCGTTGGGACCGAGCAAACCGGTGATCTCGCCGTCGCGGGCGGTGAAGCCGACGCCGTCGACGGCGTGCACGTCGCCGAATGCCTTGTGCAGATCCTTTACTTCGATCATGGCGCCGCTCCCTTAAGGTGTTGAACCATTGAAATCGATGAACAGCGGCGGGGCCTGCAACCGGTCCAGGCAACTGGCGTCCAGCGCCTTCGGCTGCAGATCCTCGATGAATTTTTTCACCAGCCGTGGCGCGCAACCGGCGCCCATCACGTTGTGGCCCTGGCCCTTGAGCACCAGGTGGCGCGCGTCGGCAAGCCCCTTCAGCACGGCCTCGCCGTAGGCTGGCGGTGTCACCGGATCGTATTGGCCCGACAGCAGCAGGGCCGGCGTGGCGCTGCGCAAGGGCTGGTGGAAATCGGCCGGTCGCGTGCCGCGCGGCCATACGGTGCACACCGCCTGCAACGCGGTGATCATCCGCGTGCCCAGGATGGTGTCCTCATCCTGTGGGCGCGGACGCAGCAGATCCGCATCCTCGCTGCAGATCACCGACGACTGCATGCCGCCGTCCATCGAATCGACCAGGTCACCCTGCAGCAGCTTCGCCTGGCCCAGCAGCGGCCCCACGTCGCCGTGTGCGGCCGCGTCGATCGACAGCGGCAGCAGCGCGGCGGTGATCGGCGTGTAGGCGAACATGCGCACCACGCTGGCCAGCGAATCCTCGCTCAGCACACGCTGCACGCTCTGGTAGCTCTGCGGGTCGCGAAAACTCACCTTGTGCGGGTTGGCGCGCAGCGCATCGCGCAGTTGATAGAGCGTCTGATACGGGTCGCCGAAACGCGCCTTGCAAGCGGGTTGCGCCGTGCAGCGGGCGAACTGCAGCTTCAGGGCCGCGTCGAGGTTTTGCGCAAAGTCCTCGCCCAGCACCAGCGGATTGGGCACCACGCCATCGAGCACCAGGCTGCGGATCGCATCCGGATGATGCATGGCGTATTGCTGCGCCACACGGGTGCCGTAGGACACGCCGATCAGATCGAAACGCGGCGAATCCAGCGCACGTCGCACGTCTTCCAGATCCTGCACCGCCATGGTGGTGGTGTAGTAACGCGGATCGGCACGTGTCTGCACCTGCTGCAGGCAACGCGCCGTTTCCGCCCGCAGCGCCTCCGGATCGAAGCCCACCTTTTCGTCGGTGGCCGCCTGCTCCGGACCCTTGCAGCTGAGCGGATTGGAATGACCGGTGCCGCGCTGGTCCAGCAGCAGCACGTTGCGGTGGGCCAGCAGCGGATCGAGCGCGTTTGCCACCGACGGCCAGCTTTCCGTGGCGGCCTGGCCGGGGCCGCCGGCCAGCAGCACCACCATGTCTTTCGCCGGCAGCTGCGCCGCCGAGCGGATCACCGCCAGGTTCAGGCTGATCCTGCGGCTGTGCGGATCGGCGCGGTTTTCCGGCACCTCGAACGGCGCACACCACGCCGCGCTGGAGAGGCCAGTGTGCGGCTGCGGCAGTTCGCAGGCAGTCAGCGTGAGCGAACCCAGCCGCCAGGTGCGCGGCTTTTGCGGCACGCCTGTGGCGGCGGCTTCATCGCTGGCGGCGGGCGAAACGGCGGTATCGGTGCGCAGCCCGCCGGGATGAAAATACGTCCAGCCGAACCAGCCCACGCCCGCCGCGGCGAGAACGATACGAAACACGGTACGGGGTGCGAGCTTCATGGCATGGGCTCCTCGTGAATCCGGAAAAGAATGGTGGCGGCAACATGGCGCGGGGACCGACCAGGCCCGCAAGCCGTACTTTCACCATGCATTGTCATCATGGGGTTCTGCATCGACAGGCGTTCATTCGCCCGGATCGAAGATCGATTCGATCGGACGGCCAAACAGGGCGGCAATCTTGAACGCCAGCGGCAGGCTGGGATCGTATTTGCCGGTTTCGATCGCGTTGACGGTTTGCCGCGAGACGTCCAGCCGCTCGGCCATTTCCGCCTGCGACCAGCCCTGGTCGCCGCGCAATTCGCGGACACTGTTCTTCATGCAGGGTGGCGGCGATTGGCGGGCGACTTCACGATGCATCGCCATCGCGGTGCCGTTGGTCATGCCAGCGCACCAGGCCGGCCAGCACTCCCGCTGCCGCGACCATGCAAGCCATGCCCAGCAACGCATCAAGGTTGCGAGCACCGATCTGATGGCGGAAAGCCAGGGCACCCAGTGCGATCACCGCTGCCGCCAGCAACAGCCGCAGGTAAACCGGGAAACGCGTTGTCTCCTCGCACGTTCCGGCCACGCCGTAGCGCCGCCCCACCCACCAGCGCGTGAGGTCGTAGCTGACCATGATGACGGGAAACACCCAGATCAGGATGTCGCCCTCCAGCACCAGCACATGTGCAGCGGCCAGGAAACCCGCGCCCAGGCTCAGGGAGCTCACCACCATCGTGGCGACACCCAGCGCCACCAGGTGCGTGCGTTGCTGCAGCTCGTCGCTGTGACGCACGCGGCGCCACATCAGGCTGATCAGGTACAGCATCGGCACCACCGGCAGCAACGCCAGCACCACCTTCAGCGGTGTTCCCGACACCTCGCGCAACTGGGGCCACAACAGCAACATGCAGCCCACGTACGCCGTCATCGCCAGCCAGACGCGGCGTCGATAGGCTTTTTCGGTAAATCTCGGCATGGCGGCAACCTCGAAGCGGCGTGGCGACGTGTCAAGTTGACTTGACACAACCACGGTAACCGCGTCGATGACGCCATGTCAAGCAGACTTTACATACTGGCAACCACCCGCCGGAGCGGCGCGCGAATCAACGGCGCCGATCACCCCTCAACGCGACGAGATGTATTTCTCGCGGCGGATCTGCGGCACCGGCAGACCGAATTCCTTCAGCGCGGCGAACGCGGCATCGACCATGTTGGGGTTGCCGCAGAGGTAGGCGATGTCGCGCTCGGCGGCGGGGCCCAGCTCGGCCAGCACGTTCTGCACGTGGCCGCTGCGATCGCCGGGACGCGGTATGGCACGTGCCTCGCGGCTGAGACAGCCGTGGAACAAAAAGCCCGGATGCGTCTGCGCGAACGCCTCGAATTGCTCGCCGTAGAGCAGCTCGGCTTCGCTGCGCGCGCCGTACAGCAGCACCACTTCGCGATCACCGCGCGCCAGCAGCCGCTCGATCTGCGGCAGCATGGCGCGGTACGGCGTGACGCCGGTGCCGGTGGCCAGCAGCAGGTAGCGCGGATGCGTGTCGGTGGCCTGCAGGCAGAAACGGCCATAAGGGCCGCTGGCGTCCACGATGCCGCCGATGGGCAATTCGCCGAGCAGTTTGGTGGCCGCGCCGCCTTCCACGTAGCTCACGGCGATCTCGATGCGCGGCACCGGGGAACTGCCGTCGCCCACGCTGGCCACCGAATAGCTGCGCTTGGTGGCCGTGCCGTCGTCGTAGTGGAAATGGATCTGCAGGAACTGGCCGGGCGTGAACGCCAGCGGCTGCCCGTCGACCCGCTCGAACACCAGATGGCGTACGGCGGAGGCCAGCATGTGACTGTCGACGAGGCGGAGCTGGAAGTGATCGGCCATGGTGATTCCGGAAACGGTGTGTGCTTCTGGCACGGCCAGACGGCAAGATATAGCCCGCTATAATAAGCGGCTAGCCTTTCCGGTGCAGCCCATGTCATTGCCGTCTCTTTCTTCCGCACCCGCGCTCGTGGTCGACAACCTGCGCAAGACCTATGGCAACGGCGTGGAAGCGCTCAAGGGCATCAGCCTCACCGTGCAGCCGGGCGATTTCTTCGCCCTGCTCGGCCCCAACGGCGCAGGCAAATCCACCTTGATCGGCATCCTTTCCTCGCTGGTCAACTCCACCAGTGGCGACGCTAGGGTGTTCGGCGTCTCGGTCAATACCGACCGCAGCGCCGCGATGCGGCTGATCGGGCTGGTGCCGCAGGAAATCAACTTCAACCAGTTCGAGAAGCCGTTCGACATCTGCGTCAACGAGGCCGGTTTCTACGGCATTCCGCGCAAGGAAGCCGCCCGCCGCGCGGAGAAATACCTGAAGGAACTGCGCCTGTGGGACAAGGCGCAGATGCAGGCGCGCACGTTGTCCGGCGGCATGAAGCGGCGGCTGATGATCGCCCGCGCGATGATGAACGAGCCGAAGCTGCTGATCCTGGACGAGCCCACCGCGGGCGTCGACATCGAGATCCGCCGCTCGATGTGGCAGTTCGTCAGCGCCATCAACGCGGCCGGCACCACGGTGATCCTGACCACGCATTACCTGGAGGAAGCCGAGTCGCTGTGCCGCAACATCGCGATCATCGACCACGGCACCATCATCGAGAACACCAGCATGAAGCGGCTGCTGGCGACGCTGGACGTGGAGACCTTCGTACTCGACGTGATCACCATTCCCGACGAACTGCCGAACCTGCCCAACGTCACTCTGCGTCGCCGCGACGACCACACGCTGGAGGCCGAAATGGCCCGCTCGCATGACCTCAATTCGCTGTTCGCGCAGCTTTCCGCCAACGGCATCATGGTGACCTCGATGCGCAACAAGACCAACCGGCTGGAAGAACTGTTCGTGCGGCTGGTGGAAGGCGGGCGGGAGAAAGCAGCATGAGCAACACCACTGCCAACCTGGTCGCCCTCAACACCCTGGTGCGCCGCGAGATCGTGCGCATCATGCGCATCTGGACGCAGACGCTGATCCCGCCGGCGATCACCATGACGCTGTATTTCGTGATCTTCGGCAAGCTGATCGGCAGCAAGATCGGCCCGATCCAGGGTCACTTCAGCTACATGCAGTACATCGTGCCGGGACTGGTGATGATGAGCATCATCACCAACAGCTACGGCAACATCTCCAGCTCGTTCTTCGGCGCCAAGTTCAGCCGCGCGGTGGAGGAAATGCTGGTGTCGCCGATGCCGAACTGGGTGATCCTGCTCGGTTACGTCACCGGCGCGGTGGCGCGCGGACTGGTGGTGGGCGTGCTGGTGCTGCTGATCGCGCTGTTCTTCACCGACCTGCACGTGATGCACCCGTTGATCACCTTCGCCTCGGTGCTGCTGGGCGCCACCATCTTCTCGCTGGCCGGCTTCGTCAACGCGGTCTACGCCAAGAAATTCGACGACATCGCCCTGGTGCCCACCTTCATCCTGACCCCGCTGACCTACCTGGGCGGCGTGTTCTATTCGGTCAACATGCTGGGCGAACCGTGGCAGGCGATCTCGCGCGCCAACCCGATCCTGTACATGGTCAACGCGTTTCGCTTCGGCGTGCTCGGCATCAGCGACGTGCACCTGGGCGTGGCGTTCGCCGTGATGCTCGGCTTTGTGATCGCGCTGTCGATCGTGGCGCTGCAGCTGCTCAAGCGCGGCATCGGCTTGCGCTCGTAAGCCATGCGCGTCAACAAATACATCAGCGAAGCCGGCCTGTGCTCGCGCCGCGAAGCGGACGAGTTGCTGCTGGCCGGGCGCGTCACCATCAACGGTGAGGTGGTCACGACGGGCGCCAAGGCGCTGGACGGCGACGAGGTGCGGGTGGATGGCGAGGTCGTCAAGGCGCGCACCCTGGCCGCCACCCCGGCGGCGAAGAAGGCGGTCTACATCGCGCTGAACAAGCCGGTCGGCATCACCTGCACCACCGACCAGAGCGTGGACGGCAACATCGTGGATTTCGTGGATCACCCGCAGCGGATCTTTCCGATCGGCCGGCTGGACAAGGATTCCGAGGGGCTGATCCTGCTGACCAGCAACGGCGACATCGTCAACGAGATCCTGCGCTCGGAAAACCACCACGAGAAGGAATACCTGGTCGGCGTGAACAAGGCGGTCACCGACGACTTCCTCAGCGGCATGAGCAAGGGCGTGCGCATCCACAACCAGATGACGAACCCCTGCCGCGTGCGCCGCATCGCCAGATTCGGCTTCTCGATCGTGCTGACCCAGGGCCTCAACCGGCAGATCCGGCTGATGGCCGCCGCCTTCGGCTACCGCGTCACCCAACTGCGCCGCGTGCGCATCGACAACGTGAAGCTGGCCCACCTGAAACCCGGCCAGTGGCGCAACCTCACCGAGGCGGAACTGAAGGGACTGTTGCCCGGGCGCACGCAATGGTGAACGGCACCGTTCTGTAGGAGCGCGCCCTGTGCGCGATCGCTTTTGTCATCCACGCAAAAGCATCGCGCACAGGGTGCGCTCCTACAGGGCATGTCAGGCCGCCGGCAGCGTCTGCAGATCCCAGCGCGGGCGCACCTGCACGGTTTCGTCCTGATGCTGGCCGCTGGCCAGCCGGATCGCGCCGGCCAGCGCGATCATCGCGCCGTTGTCGGTGCAGAAGACCAGCCGCGGGAAATACACCTGGAAACCGTCTTTCTCGCCGGCCTTCGCCAGCTCCGCACGCAGGTGCCGGTTGGCGCCCACGCCGCCGGCGATCACCAGCCGCTTGGCGCCGCAGGCTTCCAGCGCACGGCGGCACTTGATGATCAGCGTGTCGACGATCGCCTCCTGGAACGCGCGGGCGATGTCGGCGCGGGTCTGCTCGCTCTGGTCCGATTTCTGCCAGGCCAACAGGACCTGGGTCTTCAGGCCGGAGAAGCTGAAATCCAGCCCCGGCCGATCGGTCATCGGGCGCGAGAAGCGGAACGCGCCGGCCCTGCCCTGCTCGGCCAGTTTCGCCAGCGCCGGGCCGCCGGGATACGGCAGGCCCATCATCTTGGCGGTCTTGTCGAAGGCCTCGCCCGCGGCGTCATCCAGGGTGTCGCCCAGGATGGTGTACTCGCCGATCGCCTTCACCTCCACCAGCAGCGAGTGGCCACCGGACACCAGCAAGGCCACGAACGGCGGCGCGGGCGGGTTTTCCTCCAGCAACGGCGCCAGCAGGTGGCCCTCCATATGATGGACACCCACGGCCGGTACGCCCAGCGCCCAGGCCAGCGCGCGGCC
>DATJCF010000014.1:0-10769 GCA_035514935.1 Rhodanobacter sp.
TAGCGCGTCCAGGGAATCCTTGTGGGAGCGGCTTTGGCCGCGATGCTCTTGTGAGGGATTGATGAGAAGCGTCGCGACTGAAGTCGCTACAAGAAGGCACGAAGCGGGGTGGCCTGGATTTCGATGCCAGGCCGCCCCACAGGCAGCAAAGAAAAACCCCGCCGAAGCGGGGTTTTCCGTGGGTGCAACTAGTGGAACGGGACTTAGAAGCCCATACCACCCATGCCGCCCATGCCACCCATGCCGCCGGCATCGCCGCCGCCGTGGTTGTGGCCTTCGTCTTTCTTCGGCGCTTCGGCAACGATCGCCTCGGTGGTGATCGCCAGACCGGCGACCGACGCGGCGTGCTGCAGGGCCGAGCGGGTCACCTTGGTCGGATCCAGGATACCCATCTCGATCATGTCACCGAACTCGCCGGTGGCAGCGTTGTAACCGAAGTTGCCCTTGCCTTCCTTGACCTTGTTCAGCACCACGCTCGGCTCTTCGCCGGCGTTGGCGACGATCGCACGCATGGGCGCTTCCAGCGCGCGGCGGGTGATCGCAATGCCGTGGTTCTGATCGACGTTGTCGCCCTGCAGGCCTTCAACTGCTTTCAGTGCGCGGATCAGCGCCACGCCACCGCCGGGGACCACGCCTTCTTCAACCGCTGCGCGCGTGGCGTGCAGGGCGTCTTCGACGCGGGCCTTCTTTTCCTTCATTTCGATCTCGGTGCTGGCACCGACCTTAATGACTGCAACGCCGCCGGCCAGCTTGGCCACGCGCTCCTGCAGCTTCTCGCGGTCGTAGTCCGAAGAGGTCTCTTCGATCTGCGCCTTGACCTGCGCGATGCGCGACTGGATCTTTTCCGCTTCACCGGCACCATCGATGATGGTGGTGTTTTCCTTGGTGATGACGATGCGCTTGGCGCGACCCAGATCGGCGATCGTGGTCTTCTCCAGCGACAGGCCCACTTCCTCGGACACGACCTGACCGTTGGTCAGCACCGCGATGTCTTCCAGGATCGCCTTGCGACGGTCACCGAAGCCCGGCGCCTTGACGGCGGCGACCTTGACGATGCCGCGGATGGTGTTGACCACCAGCGTGGCCAACGCCTCGCCCTCGACTTCCTCGGCGATGATCAGCAGCGGCTTGCCGGCCTTGGCGACGGCTTCCAGCACCGGCAGCAAGTCGCGCACGTTCGACACTTTCTTGTCGTGGATGAGGATGTACGGGTCATCCAGCTCGACCTGCTGGCTCTGCTGGTTGTTGATGAAGTACGGCGACAGGTAGCCGCGATCGAACTGCATGCCCTCGACCACGTCCAGCTCGTTCTCCAGGCCCGAGCCCTCCTCGACCGTGATCACGCCTTCCTTGCCGACCTTCTTCATCGCGGTGGCGATGATGTCGCCGATGTTGGTGTCGGAGTTGGCCGAGATCGTGCCGACCTGGGCGATTTCCTTGTCGTTCGCGGTCGGGTTGGACAGCTTCTTCAGCTCGCCCACGGCGGCGGCGACGGCCTTGTCGATGCCGCGCTTCAGGTCCATCGGGTTCATGCCGGCGGCAACCGCCTTGAGACCTTCCTGGATGAACGCCTGCGCCAGCACGGTGGCGGTGGTGGTGCCGTCACCGGCCACGTCGGAGGTCTTGGAAGCGGCTTCCTTGACGATCTGCGCGCCGAGGTTCTCGTAGCGGTCGGCCAGTTCGATCTCTTTCGCGACGGACACGCCGTCCTTGGTGATCGTCGGCGCGCCGAAGCTCTTCTCGAGCACCACATTGCGGCCCTTGGGACCGAGGGTGACCTTGACCGCATTGGCCAGGGTGTTGACGCCCTTCAGCATGCGGGCGCGGGCGTCTTCGCCAAATCGGACTTCTTTAGCTGCCATTTTCGTTGACTCCGGGATTCGTAATTCGGGATTTGGGATTCGGAAAAGCGGTTACGGCAAGAATGGGGCGGAGTCGGCTACGGGCCGCGGCGCGAAGCGCCGACGAATCCCGAATCCCGACTGCCGAATCCCGGCTCTCAGCCCTCGATCACCGCCACGATGTCGTCTTCCTTCAGGAACACCAGATCCTCGCCATCGATCTTGATTTCCTGGCCGGCGTACTTGCCGAACAGCACGGTGTCGCCAGCCTTCAGCGACATCGGGCGCACCTTGCCATCGGCCATGATCAGACCGGTGCCGGCGGCGACGACCTTGCCGCGGGTGGGCTTTTCGGTGGCGCTGTCGGGGATGACAATGCCGCCGGCGGAGACGCGCTCCTCTTCCAGACGCTTGACGATGACGCGGTCGTGCAACGGACGCAGTGTGCTCATGGATGACTCCAAACGGTTGAGGTGGAACAAGGCTTCGAAGACCCGATCCTCGGTCTTGTTAGCACTCGGGGTATATGAGTGCCAATTTTAGCGATACAGCATGCCACTGCAAGCGGTTTGATCGGGTGACCCGACAGCTAATTGGGTGAATGGGCGACGCTTTCAAGGGCACCGGGGCAAATGACCCGCCGGCAACGGCAGCATCATGTTTTCCGGTTACGCTGGCATGATGGTCGCCACCCCACCACCCGCCGATGCCGTGCTGCTCTGTTACTGCAGTTGTCCCGATGCAGCCAGTGCCAAGGCCATCGCCGCGGCGCTGGTGGACGAGAAACTGGCCGCCTGCGTCAGTTGCCTGCTTGGAGTCACCTCCACCTACCGCTGGCAGGGCGCGGTCACCACCGATGACGAACATCTCCTGCTGATCAAGACCGCCGCCGCCCGCTTCGAGGCGATGAAGACACGGCTGCTGGCGCTGCACCCGTACGAGCTGCCGGAACTGGTGGGCGTACCCGTGGCGCATGGCCACAGTGTCTACCTCGACTGGGTGCGCGAACAAAGCGCGGGATGAGAAGCCGGCGGCCGAACGCGCATAACGCCGCACGACACGGCTCGATCCCCGCCACTGATCCATAATGGGCGGGCAAGCGTATGGGCGCCGCGGCGGAACCGTTGCGGAAGCGCCGCCATCCATGGTCCGCCCTTACATATTGTCTGCCCGCGTCATCCGCCGGAGTTGTAATGCAAGCGCTGCATTTCCCCTGTTTCCACCGCCTGCCGGTCCAGTTGATGCTGTTGCTGGGACTGCTGTTCACCGCGCTGCCCACCTGGGCGCAGGAGGACAACCTGCTGCCGGTGACCGAGGCCTACCAGCTCAGCGCCGACGCCTCGACGCCGGGGGTGCTGAAGCTGCACTGGACCATCGCGCCGGACTATTACCTCTACCGCGGCCGCATGAAATTCAGTGCCGGCCCCGGCGTCACCCTGGGCACGGCACACCTGCCCGACGGTGAAAAGCATCACGACGAATACCTCGGCGACGTGGAAACCTACCACCACGGCGTGGATGCCACGGTGCCCTACACCGTGGCCGCCGGCACCACCCGCCTGAAGCTGGATGTGCAGTACCAGGGTTGCCACGAGGTCGATCCGAAGATCTGCTATCCGCCCCACACCGAACACCTCGATCTGCCGCTGCCGACCAGCGCCGGCGCGTCCCTGCCGGCCGGGCAAAGTCTGGGCGCGGCATTGACCGGGCTCAGCAGCCGCGGCGCCAGCGCGCCGGCGGGCATGGCCGCCGCGCCGCTGCCCGAGAACGAGGCGTTCCGCTTTGAAGCCGTGGCACCGGACCCCAGCCACCTGCTGTTGCGCTGGTCGATGCCCAAGGGCTATTACCTGTATCGC
This sequence comes from Rhodanobacter sp., assembly GCA_035514935.1. GTDB lineage: Bacteria > Pseudomonadota > Gammaproteobacteria > Xanthomonadales > Rhodanobacteraceae > Rhodanobacter. The sequence continues at coordinate 3,698 of DATJCF010000014.1, forward strand.
GACCGCACCACGCTGGAGCTGGTCGGCGCCGATGGCCTGCGGCTACGGCCGCCCGAATGGCCCGACGGCGTCACGCACGCCGATCCGCAGTTCGGCAACGTCGTGGTCTATTTCGACCAGGTCGATGTGCCGGTGGCGGTGGATGGTGATCTGGCCGGCCGCAAGCAGCTGACCGTGCAGGCCACGTTCCAGGGCTGCCAGGATGGCGGGCTTTGCTATCCACCCATGACCCGCACGGTCATTGTCGACCTGGGCGGCGGCGCCACGGCTGCGGCACCGGCACCGGCACCCGTCGACACCACGCCCTCCCCCCCGATTCGAACCGGCCTGTTTGCCGCGCTGGCGCTGGCGTTGGCGGGCGGCTTGGTGCTGAACCTGATGCCCTGCGTCCTGCCGGTGCTGTCGATCAAGGCGGTCAGCGTGCTGGAAAGCGGCGAGAGCCGGGCGGCCGCGCGGCGGCATGCCTTGTTCTATACCGCGGGCGTGCTGTGCAGTTTCGCCGCGCTGGGCATGGGCATCCTGGCCTTGCGTGCCGCCGGCCACTCGCTGGGCTGGGGTTCGCAATTGCAGCAGCCGCTGCTGGTGGGCGTGCTGGCCTGCGTGATGCTGGCGGTCGGGTTGTCGCTGTCCGGCGTGGTGCAGTTCGGCGCGTCGCTGGGCAATACGGGTGCCGGGCTGGCGTCGCGCTCGGGGCCGGCCGGCGATTTCTTCACCGGCGTGCTGGCCGTGGTGGTGGCCAGCCCCTGCACCGCGCCATTCATGGGTGGCGCGCTGGCCTATGCATTTACCGCACCGATGCTGTCGGCGTTGGGGGTATTTCTGGCGCTCGGCGTGGGTCTGGCCTTGCCTTTCCTGGCGATCGGCTTCGTGCCCGCATTGGGCCGCTTGCTGCCGCGACCCGGCCGCTGGATGGAAACCCTGAAGCAGGTGCTGGCGTTTCCGATGTACCTCACCGCCGCGTGGCTGGTGTGGGTGCTGGCCAACCAGCGCGGCGCGGACGCGGTGGGCCTGGTGCTGGTGGCGATGGTGCTGCTGGCAATGACGCTGTGGTGGTTCGAGCGCAGCCGTTCGCGCGGCATCGCCGGCCGCGCGTGGGTGCTGCCGCTGGCTCTGGCCACGCTGGCACCGCTCTACCTGCTGGCCCACGTGCCGCCGGCGGCGGCCGGCGCAGTGGCTGAGGAAGACGTGGTGGCGTACAACCCCGAAAAGCTGGCCGAGCTGCGCGCTGCCGGCACGCCGGTTTTCGTCGACATCACCGCCGACTGGTGCGTCACCTGCAAGGCGAACGAACACACGGTGCTCAATACCGCCAGCTTCCGCGCGCTGCTGCAGCGCACCGGCGCGGTCTACATGAAAGGCGACTGGACCGACGTCAATCCGGTGATCAGCGCTTTCCTGCAGCAGTACAACTCGCCCGGCGTGCCGCTTTACGTGGTGTTTCCGAGCGACGGCGGGCCGGGCCGCCAGCTTTCCACCGTGCTGACCTCCTCGATGGTGGAGCAGGCCCTGACAGAGGCCGCGAAATGATCTTCAGCCGCAGCAACTGGATCATCCTGGGAATGGCGGTGCTGGTCGCCGGCGTGGGCGGCTACTGGCAACGCCAGGCCGGCGCGCCGCCAGCGTCCACGCCCCTGGTCGGACAACCGGCACCCGCGCTCAAGCTGCCCGACCTGTCCGGCACCACGCACGACCTGGCCGACTATCGGGGCCACCCGGTCGTGCTGAATTTCTGGGCCAGCTGGTGCCTGCCCTGCCGCGAGGAAATGCCGGCACTGGATCGCGCCCAGCAGCGCCACGGCGCCAGCGGCGCGACCGTGATCGGTGTTGCGATGGACCAGCCGGCGCCCGTCCGCGCCTTTCTGGCCGCCCACCCGGTGAGTTACCCGATCGTGCTGGGGCAGCTGTCGCACCCGAGTTCGGCCTACCGCTTTGGTGATGTCGGCGACGTGTTGCCCTACAGCGTGCTGATCGGTGCCGATGGCCGCGTGCGGGCCCAGCATGCCGGCCCGCTGGACGACGCCATGCTGCAGCAATGGCTGGCGCCACGGGCGGATTGAGGCGGCCAAACGTACGATTGCGTATCGTCGACGTCGTCGGGACCGGGACTTCTTCTTCAAACATCGCCGATCTGCGCCGAACTGGACAACTTTGATGCCGACGCGCACACTGCGCGGCATTCCGGGCGTCCGGAGCAAGCAGTCAGGTGGCGTGTGGCAAAGATCCTGGTTCTCCATGGGCCCAATCTCAACCTGCTGGGCTCGCGCGAGCCGCATATCTACGGGCACCTGACCCTGGTCGACATCAACACCCAGTTGGCGGCGCAGGCGCAGGCGGCCGGCCACGAGCTGGTCTGGTTCCAGTCCAACGCCGAGCATGAGCTGGTCGGTCGCATCCAGCAGGCACGCGACGATGGCACCGCGCTGATCCTGTTCAACCCCGCCGCGTTCACCCATACCAGCATCGCCCTGCGCGACGCGCTGGCCGCGGTGGCGGTGCCGTTCATCGAGGTGCACCTGTCCAACGTGCATGCACGCGAGCTGTTCCGCCATCACTCGTATTTGTCGGACTTGGCCATTGGCGTGATCTGCGGCTTCGGTGGCGACAGCTACCGCCTGGCGCTGGAGGCGGCGATCCACCGCCTGCAGCCGGCCGCGACCGCCTGACCCGGCCGTCAACTTTTCCCAGCCACCCACCGGTGGCATTCACTGAAACTCAAGGGCTGATCCGATGGATTTGCGCAAAATCAAGAAGCTGATCGACTTGCTGGAGGAATCCAACCTCGCCGAGCTGGAGATCAAGGAAGGCGAGGAAGTGGTACGCCTCTCGCGCGTCCCCAAGGGCACCGCGCCCGTCGCCGCCCCGGTCGCCGTGGCCGCCGCGCCAGCCCCGCTAGTCGCCGCGGCACCGGCGCCCGTCGTGGCCGAAGCCCCCGCCGCCAATGCCCTGCCAGCCGGCAACGTGGTGAAGGCGCCGATGGTGGGCACGTTCTACGCTTCCGCCTCACCCGGCACCCCGGCCTTCGTCAAGGTCGGCCAGCAGGTGAAGGTCGGCGACACGCTGGGCGTGATCGAAGCAATGAAGATGTTCAACCAGATCGAGGCCGAAGTCGCCGGCACGGTACAGGCCATCCTGATCGAAAACGGGCAACCGGTGGAATTCGACGAACCCATGTTCGTGATTGCCTGAAGAGCCGGGATTCGGGAATGGGGATTAGGGATTCGTTCAAGCGGCCGCACGAAGGACTGCAGGTCTGGCAGGACGCCATGAACCTCGTCGAAGCCATTTATCGAATCAGTGCCGACTTCCCGGACTCCGAACGCTTTGGCCTTACGTCGCAATTGCGACGTGCAGCAATCAGCATCCCCTCAAATATTGCGGAGGGTGCGGCTCGACGATCCACGCCGGAATACCTTCGATTCCTGTCCATGGCTCGCGGCTCGCTGTCCGAACTGGATACACAACTGCAGATAGCCGAACGGCTCGCTTACGTTTCCGATACAGAGAATGCAACCGAACTGGCAAATCGGGTCTTCGCCAAACTCAACGCGCTGATTCGATCCATCCAGACCAAGAGGAGCGACTGATGCAACGCCGGAACCCGCTCTTACAAATCCCGAATCCCGAATCCCAAATCCCATGCTAGAAAAAGTCGTCATCGCCAACCGCGGCGAAATCGCCCTGCGCGTGCTGCGCGCCTGCCACAGTCTGGGTATCAAGACGGTGGCGGTGCATTCCACGGTGGATCGCAACCTGAAGCACGTCGGCCTGGCCGACGAGGCGATCTGCATCGGCCCGGGGCCGTCGGTGGACAGCTACCTCAATATTCCGCGGATCATCGCGGCGGCGGAAATCACCGATGCCCAGGCGATCCATCCGGGTTACGGCTTCCTGTCCGAGCGGGCGGATTTTGCCGAGCAGGTGGAGCAGTCCGGCTTCATCTTCATTGGCCCGACCGCCGACGTGATCCGCCTGATGGGCGACAAGGTGGAGGCGATCCGCGCCATGAAGGCGGCCGGCGTACCTTGCGTGCCGGGTTCCGGCGGTCCGCTGGATGACAACGTCGAGGAAAGCCTGCGCATCGCCCGCGAGATCGGTTATCCGGTGATCATCAAGGCCTCCGGCGGCGGCGGCGGCCGCGGCATGCGCGTGGTGCGCACCGAGGCGCACCTGGCCAACTCCATCGTGATGACCAAGCAGGAAGCCAAGGCGGCCTTCGGCAACGATCAGGTGTACATGGAGAAGTACCTGGAGAATCCACGCCACGTGGAAATCCAGGTGCTGGCCGACGGCCAGGGCAACGCCATCCACCTGGGCGAGCGCGACTGCTCGATGCAGCGCCGCCACCAGAAGGTGGTCGAGGAGGCGCCCGCTCCCGGCATCACGCCGGAGCTGCGCGCCGAGATCGGCAAGGTCTGCACCGATGCCTGCATCCGCATCGGCTACCGCGGCGCCGGCACGTTCGAGTTCCTGTTCGAGGCCGGCAAGTTCTACTTCATCGAGATGAACACCCGCATCCAGGTCGAGCACCCGGTGACGGAGTGGATCACCGGTGTCGATCTGGTGCGCGAGCAGTTGCTGATCGCCGGTGGCGAGAAACTGTCGATCAAGCAGGAAGACATCGTGATCCGCGGCCACGCGATCGAATGCCGCATCAACGCCGAAGACCCCGACACCTTCATGCCCAGCCCGGGCACGGTGAAGCGCTTCGAGGCGCCGGGTGGCCCGGGCGTGCGCGTGGACACGCATCTGTACGACGGCTACCGCATTCCGCCCAATTACGATTCGATGATCGGCAAGCTGATCGTGCACGGGCCCGACCGCGAAACCGCGATCGCGCGCATGCGGCTGGCGCTGGCCGAGACAGTGATTGAGGGCGTCAAGTGCAACATCCCGCTGCAGCAGCGGATCATGAGCGATGTCGGATTCCAGCACGGCGGCCAGAACATCCACTATCTGGAAAAGCGCATGGCCGAGCAGAAAGAGAAAGCCACCAACGGTGCCTGACCACCTGTAGGAGCGCACCCTGTGCGCGATGCCCTTCGTGACGTGACGAAAGGCATCGCGCACAGGGTGCGCTCCTACCCGCCATCGAAGACCCCCATGCCCTTTCTCGAACTCTCCCTCGTCGTGCGCACCGAACAGCAACCCCGCGCGGAAGAGGCGCTGGAGGATCTGGGCGCGCTGTCGGTCACGCTGCGCGATGCCAATGCGGAAACGCCTGACGAACAGGCGATCTTCGAGCCCGGCGTGGGCGAGTTGCCGTTGTGGCCCACGATCACGCTCGATGCATTGTTCGACGAGCACACCGACCGCCGCGGCCTGGGTGCCGCGCTGGGCGAGCTGCTGCCCTGGCTGGAGCCCGACCAGCTCGGCTTCACCGAGGTCGCCGACCAGGATTGGGAGCGCGCCTGGATGGACCAGTTCAAGCCGATGCCGTTCGGGCGCCGGCTGTGGATCTACCCCTGGAACATCGAGCCGCCGACCGACGACGAGCTGGTGGTGGTGCGGCTCGATCCCGGCCTCGCCTTCGGCAGCGGCACCCATCCCACCACGGCGCTGTGCCTGGAATGGCTGGACGGGCTGAAGCTGGCCGGCAAGACCGTCACCGACTACGGCTGCGGCTCGGGCATCCTGGCCATCGCGGCGCTGAAGCTGGGCGCCGCCAGCGCGGTCGGCGTGGACAACGATCCGCAGGCGCTGACTGCGTCGCGCGACAACGCCGAGCGCAACGGCGTGGCCGAAAGGCTCGCGCTTTTCCTGCCTGGCGAGGAACCGCGCGAACCGGCCGACATCTTCGTCGCCAACATCCTGGCCGGCCCGCTGGGTGCGCTGGCGCCCACGTTCGCCGTCGCCGCGAAACCCGGTGCACCGTTCGCCATCTCCGGCATCCTCGATGGCCAGCAGGACGAACTGCTGCAGCGTTACAGCGAATGGTTCGACGCGCTGCGCGTGGATACCCGCGAGGGCTGGGTCCGTATCAGCGGCCGACGCCGCTGAGCGCGCCCATGCCGCGTCGGGATCGCATCGGCGGATCGCTGCGCTAAGCTTGCGCCTTCATCGAACGAAGGCGCCCATGTACACGCAGTGTCCCGCTTGCCTCACCGTGTTTTCGCTGGACGTCGGGACACTGACGCTCGCCGGCGGACAGGTGTCGTGCGGGCATTGCGGAGACACCTTCGACGCGCTGGCCAACCTCACCGACCAGCTGCCACCGGAGCCGTTCCGGGAACTGCCGCTGCACCCTGGCCTGATACGCCCGCCGCTGCTGGAGCTGGCGGTGTATCGCCCGCCGGCGGAAGCGGTCGCAGTCGTCGCGGCCGATGCCGCCGGCAACGCGACGGCCGATGCATCCGGGCCGCAGGCCTTTGCGCCGCGCTTCGCGCGCAACCGGCGCGAATCGACTGAACGGTTCTGGCCCTGGGTCTTCGCCTGCACCTTCCTGACCTTGCTGCTGGGCAGCCAGCTGGCCTGGGCCAAGCGGGATTTCCTGATCCGCGATCCGCAAAGCGGACCCTTGCTGCAGCAGATCTGCAACACCTTGCATTGCCAACTGCCACTGGTGGCCGCACCCGGGCAATTACGGCTGCTCGCCAGCAACGTGCAAACCCACCCCAGCGTACCGGGCGCACTGGTGATCAGCCTCGGCGTGCGCAACGACGCCCCCTTCAACCAACCCTATCCGGTGGTGGCGCTGACGCTGTCCGATGCACAGGGCAAGCGTGTGGCGATGCGGCGCCTGCAACCGGCCGAATACCTCGATGACCCGCAGGCCGTGCAGCGCGGGCTGGCACCGGGCAGTCGCACCGCCTTGTTGTTCGAGGTGGAGGACCCAGGCACGCGCGCCGTCGCCTTCGCCTTCGATTTCGAATAGGCGGCATATCCCGCCGCACGAACATGACTGCACACGTCATGCCGAACGCGAACTCTCGCATCAGCACTTAAAATTCCCGCCGCGCGCGGGTAGACTCGGTCCCTTCCCGCATGCGGCACATCGCCATGCATGCGCGCCGCCATCGGCGGAGTCGAAAGAACTATAGCCAGCGGCCTATGCAGCCGCGCTTCGCATGCCAGA
>DATJCF010000015.1:0-16655 GCA_035514935.1 Rhodanobacter sp.
GGTGTCCCAAACACGGCAGCGGTGAAATGAAAAATTTTTTCAGTGCGCCCGTAGCTCAGTTGGATAGAGTACCTGGCTACGAACTAGGTGGTCGGGAGTTCGAATCTCTCCGGGCGCACCATTTTTATACTGTTGGATGAGGTGCTCGCACCTCGGTGCCTTTCACGAACGGAAGCGCTTTTCTCGGTCGTTGGAAGGGGCTCAAGATGTCATGGTGTGCTTCGACACGGATTGACTGGGCGAGGCGTCACCCGTAACAATTCAAGGCTTCGGTGTTTGATCAGCCGGAGATTCGAAAGCGGGGTATAGCTCAGTCTGGTAGAGCGTTGCGTTTGGGACGCAAAAGTCGGGGGTTCGAATCCCTCTGCCCCGACCAGCGATACGTTCTGCCATAGGGACTGCGCCTGTAGCTCAACCGGATAGAGCATCGGCCTTCTAAGCCGACGGTTGCAGGTTCGAGTCCTGTCTGGCGCGCCAGTTGCAAGATTTACGGTGGATGTAGCTCAGCTGGTTAGAGTCCCGGATTGTGATTCCGGTTGTCGTGGGTTCGAATCCCATCATCCACCCCAGTTTCAAACCCGGTTCCGGCGTCACGTCAGTTCATGGGCCGTTAGCTCAGTTGGTAGAGCAGTTGACTCTTAATCAATTGGTCGAAGGTTCGAATCCTTCACGGCCCACCAATCAGAACAGGCACCTCACGGCAACGTAGGTGCCTGTTTTTTTATATGCGATCGAGCCCGGTGGGGGGATTCGACGGAGGCGGGCGCGACTGGCATCGTGCGTGAAGGCGCGGCCTGCGAGCGGTCTGGCGCGCTTGTGCTGCATGGTGCGGCAACCGTAAAATGGCCCGTTATCCAGCGCCTGAATGCCATCGGTGGACAAGGGGTGGTGGCGGTGTCCGGGTCGATGTTGACCGGTGCGCCGGGGCAAAGTTTTTGTTGCGCCAGTTGCGGCAAGGCGAGAGTGGCGGAATTGGTAGACGCACCAGATTTAGGTTCTGGCGGTTAACCCCGTGGGGGTTCGAGTCCCCCCTTTCGCACCATGCCAAGCTGGTTTTTTCCATTTGCGGTGGCACAGCCGCCATGGTGCCTGTGGCAGGCCCATACATCAGGTAGTACCAGGAGACGTCATGCAGGTTTCGGTTGAGAACATCGGCACCCTCGAGCGCAAGCTCACGGTGAAGTTTCCCGCGGAGCGTTTCGATTCGCAGGTGAGCGCACGTATCGCGGAAATGGGCCGCACCGTGCGTTTGAAGGGCTTCCGGCCGGGCAAGGTGCCGGTCGCAGTGATCAAGCAGCGCTTCGGCAGCCAGGTTCGTGGTGAGGTGCTGTCCGATCTGATCGGCAGCACGCTGCGCGAGGCGGTGACGCAGGAAAAACTGCAGCCGATCGCGAACCCGGCGATCGACACCACTGGTGAGCCGGTGGACGGCGAGATTGCGTACACCGCCACGTTCGAGATCATGCCCGAGTTCCCGGTGGTCGATGTGGCTGCGCTGAAGATCACGCGTACCGTGGCCAGCGTCACCGATGCCGATATCGACAAGATGCTGGAAACCCTGCGTCAACAGCGCCGCAGCTTCGACGACGTTGCCCGTGCCTCGATCGAGGGCGATTTCGTGATGTTCGAATATGCCGCCAAGGTAAGCGATTACCGCTTCCCGGCGGATGGTCTGGAGCGTGCGGGCAGCGTGCTTGGTTCGGGCACCCTGTTCAAGGCGCTGGATGATTCCTTGCTTGGCCGCAGTGCCAACGACGAATTCGAGGCGGATGTCGCGTTTCCGGCTGATTTCCGCAACCCGATGCTGGCCGGAAAGACCGCCAAGGTCAGTTTCAAGATCATCAAGGTGCAGGCGCAGAACCTTCCCGAGGTCGACGGCGAGTTTGCCAAGCTGTTCGGCATTGCCGACGGCAACCTGGAGACGTTCCGCAAGGAAGTGCGTGCCAACCTCGAGCGGGAATTGAATGCCGCGTTGATGGGCCGGTTGAAGTCCGAGGTGGCGGAGAAAGTCGCCGAGGCGCACAGCAATCTCGACGTGCCGCCGATGCTGGTGCGGTCGGAGGCGCAGAACCTGGCGGCCAACAGTGTGCCGCGTGGCGAGCAGCCGTCGCCGCAGCTGATCGAGTCGGCCATGCCGATGGCGCGCAAGCGCGTGATCGCAGGCTTGCTGATGAGCGAGATCGCCCGCAAGCAGGAGCTCAAGATTGACCGTACCCGCGTCGCCGAGCAGCTGGCGGCGATTGCCTCGACCTACGAGGAGCCGGAAAAGGTCATTGAACTCTACAACGGCGACCCCCAATTGATGTCCGGGCTGCAGAATCGCGTGATGGAAGACCAGGTGGCCGAGTGGGTGGCTGAACACGCCAAGACCACCAGCCTGGATCTGAGTTTCGACGAGGTAATGCGCCCGGCAGGTGCCTGATTCCACCGGTACCGTTCCAGTCCGGTCCTGATTTATCGGGCCGGATGCCATACTGTCAGGCACATCACCCGGAGAGCTGCTAATGGCCATGGATCAGATCCAGAACCTCAATTTGGTACCGATGGTCGTCGAGCAGACGGCCCGTGGCGAGCGCTCCTACGACATCTATTCACGCCTGTTGAAAGAGCGCGTGATCTTCCTGGTTGGCGAGGTCAATGACCAGGTGGCCAACCTGCTGGTTGCGCAGATGCTGTTTCTGGAGTCGGAGAACCCCGACAAGGACATCCAGTTCTACATCAACAGTCCCGGCGGTGCGGTCACTGCCGGCCTGGCTATCTACGACACCATGCAGTTCATCAAGCCGAGCGTCAGCACGATGTGCATCGGCCAAGCCTGCAGTATGGGTTCCTTCCTGTTGATGGCCGGCGCCAAGGGCAAGCGTTATGCGCTTCCCAATTCCCGCGTCATGATCCATCAGCCCTCCGGCGGCGCGCAGGGCCAGGCGACCGATATCGAGATCCAGGCGCGGGAAATCCTGTATGTGCGCGAACGCCTGAACAAGTTGTACGCGGAACACACCGGTCAGCCGCTGGCGAAAATCGAGCTGGACATGGAGCGTGACCGCTTCATGGACGCGAACGAAGCCAAGGCTTACGGCCTGATCGACGAAGTGCTGGACAAGCGCGCCGGCGAAACGGTGAAATCGGCCTGATTCCCAGCACCAACCTTACTGTCACGAGTGGGGCTCCGCGTCTGCAGGCAGACGCGGAGCCCTGTGGTATTCTCGCGACGCATTCAGATTGACCAGCGGGATCGAAAGTATGAGTGACGACCGGCAGGGGCGTTCCAGTGACAGCGGCAAGATTCTCTATTGCTCCTTCTGTGGCAAGAGCCAGCATGAAGTGCGCAAGCTGATCGCGGGTCCATCCGTATTCATCTGTGACGAATGCGTCGAGTTGTGTAACGACATCATCCGCGAGGAGCTTGAGGAAAAGGCCGCCTCGGGCCGCACCCAGCTGCCCAAGCCGCGCGAGATCCGTGAATCGCTGGACCAGTACGTGGTAGGCCAGTCGCGCGCCAAGAAGGCGCTGGCGGTGGCGGTGTACAACCACTACAAGCGGATCGAGTCGCGCCAGAAAAGCGACGACATCGAGCTGGGCAAATCCAACATTCTGCTGATCGGCCCCACTGGCTCGGGCAAGACGCTGCTGGCCGAAACGCTGGCGCGCCTGCTCAATGTGCCGTTCACGATCGCCGACGCCACCACGCTGACCGAAGCGGGTTATGTGGGCGAGGATGTCGAGAACATCATCCAGAAGCTGTTGCAGAAGTGCGACTACGACGTGGAGAAGGCGCAGTCGGGCATCGTCTATATCGATGAGATCGACAAGATCTCGCGCAAGAGCGAAAACCCGTCGATCACCCGCGATGTCTCGGGTGAGGGCGTTCAGCAGGCCTTGTTGAAGCTGATCGAGGGCACGCTCGCCTCGGTGCCGCCGCAGGGCGGGCGCAAGCATCCGCAGCAGGAATTCCTGCAGGTCGACACCAAGAACATCCTGTTCATTTGCGGTGGCGCCTTTGCCGGGCTGGAAAAAGTCATCCAGCAGCGGTCGGAGACTACCGGTATCGGCTTTTCGGCCGAAGTGCGCAGCAAGGAGCGCACTGAGAACCTCGGCAAGGTGCTCGCTGATGTCGAGCCAGAGGATCTGGTGCGGTTCGGCTTGATTCCCGAGTTCGTGGGCCGCCTTCCGGTAGTCGCCACGCTCGATGAGCTGGACGAGGCGGCTTTGGTGAAGATCCTCACCGAACCGAAGAACGCCGTCACCAAGCAGTTCAAGAAGCTGTTCGAGATGGAAGAGGTGGAGCTGGAGTTCCGCCCCGAGGCGTTGCAGGCGATCGCAAAGAAGGCGCTCAAGCGCAAGACCGGCGCCCGTGGCTTGCGCACCATCCTCGAACAGGTATTGCTGGAGACCATGTACGAGCTGCCCTCGCTGGAACACGTGAGCAAGGTCGTGGTGGATGATGCGGTGATCAACGGCCAGGCCGAGCCCTACCTGATTTATCGTGGCAATCTACAGCAGCGCGTGGCCAGCGACGGTAACGACGCAGCCTGATCGATACGCTGTGAAAAAAAGCGGCCCCGGTGAGTTACCGGGGCCATTTTTTTGGGTACGGTGGCATGGAAACCTTGTGCATCGCGCCGGATGCCTCCACTTGACGTGTCATGGGCCCCGGCGCAGTGTCGGAGCCAGTATGTCGATTCACCAGGAACTATTTTTCGATGGCCAAGACCGTCCGTAAAACCGAATTGCTGGATGCGCTGCCCGTGCTGCCGTTGCGCGACGTGGTGGTGTATCCGCACATGGTCATTCCATTGTTTGTCGGCCGCGACAAATCGATGCGCGCGCTCGAGCGCGCCATGGAAGGCGAACGTCAGATTCTGCTGGTAGCGCAAAAGAGCCCGGATATCGATGATCCGGAAGCCACCGACCTGCACACGGTCGGTACGCTGGCTGGCGTGCTGCAGCTGCTCAAGCTGCCTGATGGCACGGTCAAGGTGCTGGTCGAAGGCCAGTCGCGGGTCACCATCGAGGACTGTCGGGAAGCCGACGGCATGCTGGTGGCGCGTTCGCGCACGATCGAGCCCGTGTACAACGCCAAGGAGCGCGAGCTCGACGTGGTGTCGCGCACGTTGATCTCGTTGTTCGAGCAGCTCGTCAAGCAGAGCCGCAAGCTTCCCCCCGAAGTGCTGGCCAGTCTGTCGGGCATCGAGGAGCCGTCGCGCGTCGCCGACTCCATCGCCGCGCATCTTTCCGTCCGCATGGCAGACAAGCAGAAGGTGCTTGAAACCGCCGACGTGGCGCAGCGACTGGAGCTGCTCATCGGCCTGGTCGACAGCGAGATGGATCTGCAGCAGGTGGAGAAGCGCATCCGCGGCAGGGTCAAGACCCAGATGGAAAAAAGCCAGCGCGAGTACTACCTCAACGAACAGATGAAAGCCATCCAGAAGGAGCTGGGTGACAACGAAGAGGGCACCAACGAAATCGAGGAGCTGCAGAAGAAGATCGAAAATGCCGGCATGCCCAAGGCTGTGCTGGCAAAGGCGCGACAGGAGTTCGGCAAGCTGAAGCAGATGTCGCCGATGTCGGCTGAAGCGACCGTGGTCCGCAACTACCTCGACTGGCTGGTCGGCGTGCCCTGGAAGAAGCGCAGCAAGGTGCACAAGGATCTGCGTATGGCGCAGGAAGTGCTCGACGCCGATCACTTCGGGCTGGAAAAGGTCAAGGACCGCATCCTCGAGTACCTGGCGGTGCAGCAGCGTGTGGCCACGATGAAGGGCCCGATCCTGTGCCTGGTCGGTCCGCCCGGTGTGGGCAAGACTTCCCTGGGCCAGTCGATCGCGAAGGCCACCAACCGCAAATTCGTGCGGATGAGTCTGGGTGGCGTGCGTGACGAGGCCGAGATCCGTGGTCATCGGCGCACCTATATCGGCTCCATGCCGGGTCGCATCGTGCAGAACCTGACCAAGGTCGGCACCCGCAATCCGCTGTTCATGCTGGACGAGATCGACAAGATGTCGATGGACTTCCGCGGCGACCCGTCGTCCGCGTTGCTCGAAGTGCTCGACCCGGAACAGAATCACGCCTTCAACGACCACTACCTGGAAGTCGATTTCGACCTGTCCGAGGTGATGTGGATCGCCACCGCCAACTCGCTGAACATTCCCGGCCCCTTGCTCGATCGCATGGAGGTCATTCGCATTCCCGGTTATACCGAGGATGAAAAGCTGGGGATTGCGCAGCGATATCTGCTTGCCAAGCAATTGAAGGCGAACGGCCTCAAGCCCGAGGAACTGCACGTGGACGAGGAGGCGTTGCGGGACATTGTGCGCTACTACACGCGCGAGTCCGGTGTGCGCAATCTTGAGCGTGAGATCTCGAAGATCTGCCGCAAGGTGGTCAAGGAGCTGACCCTGGGTGAAGTAGCCAAGGCCAGGAAGGCCAAAACAAAGAGCGCGAAGCCTCAGAAGAAAGCCGCTGCCGGTGTCGACGTGACGTCGGCTAATCTGGACCATTACCTCGGCGTTCGCCGTTTCGATTTCGGTCGCAAGGAAATCCAGAACGAGATCGGCCTGGTCACGGGGTTGGCCTGGACACAGGTTGGCGGCGAGCTGCTCAGCATCGAGGCATCGATTGTTCCCGGCAAGGGGCGGTTGGTGAATACCGGGCAACTCGGTGACGTCATGAAGGAGTCGATCCAGGCAGCGCTGTCGGTGGTGCGCGCGCGCGTTGATCAGCTCGGCATCGATCCCGAGTTCCACCAGAAGCTCGACGTGCACATTCACGTGCCAGAGGGCGCCACGCCCAAGGATGGCCCGAGTGCCGGCGTGGCAATGTGCACCGCACTGGTGTCCGCCCTCACCAAGATACCGGTGCGTTCGGAAGTGGCCATGACCGGCGAAATCACCTTGCGTGGACGCGTACTGCCGATCGGTGGGCTGAAGGAAAAACTGCTGGCGGCGCTTCGTGGTGGCATCACCACGGTGATCATTCCCGAAGACAACAAGAAGGATCTTGTCGACATGCCGGCCAACATCACCACGTCGCTGGAGATCCATCCGGTGCGCTGGATCGACGAGGTGCTCGACATCGCGTTGGAGCGTCCGTTGCAGCCCAGCCAGGCGGGCGATTCCGGGGAGGCTCATGCGTCCAAGGAAGGCGCGCCAGCGGAGGACGGTGCCGAGGTCCATTCGCGTACGCATTGAGTTGTTGGCCGGTCTCCATGGCCGGCTCCTGTTCACCTGACGAGACGGCGGACGATGCTGAATCGGCATCGTTCGCCGTTTGCTTTACGCATCGTTTCGTGCGCTGTATTTCCGCGAAAACGCTTGCCGTGACTTGTGTTGCGAAGTTCGGCAACGCACTGGTATAAAGGCGGAACCGCAGATTTCATGCCCACCGCGGCGATTCCGGTTGCGACACGGCACCTGGCGCGAGCCAATCATCCACGCTGGCGTTGTTTCGTCGAAAACGAACCGCGCCGGTCGAAAACTAGGAGCTTCTCAATGAATAAAACCGATCTGATCAACGCCATCGCCGAAAAGGCCGAACTGACCAAGGCCGATGCAACCCGCGCGCTCGAAGCGTTCTTCGAGACCGTGCAGAAGACGCTCAAGAGCGGCGAAGACGTTTCTGTCGTCGGATTCGGTACTTTCACCGTGCGCGCGCGTGCTGCTCGTACGGGGCGCAACCCGCGGACCAACGAAATGATCCAGATCCAGGCGTCGAAAGTGCCGGCGTTCAAGGCTGGCAAGACCCTGAAGGATGCCCTAAACTAAGCGGCTGACGCTTGGTCCCGGGTGCTTAGCTCAGCGGTAGAGCGTCGCCCTTACAAGGCGGTGGTCGTAGGTTCGATCCCTACAGCACCCACCAGAAATGCGGAGCGGTAGTTCAGCTGGTTAGAATGCTGGCCTGTCACGCCGGAGGTCGCGGGTTCGAGTCCCGTCCGCTCCGCCACAGTTCACAAGGGCGCCCGTGTGGCGCCCTTGTTTTTTGGCACAAGGCTTCGTCAAGGCGAGGCCGATCATCAGGCGGTGCGTGATTGATGTTCTTGTGGCATCGCACGCGGGGGTAGCCTGGTGTTCGCATCGCGCTTCATGCGCCTACAACCACGTTGCGGGAAGATTCCAATGCTGCAGGCAATGCGTAACAAAATGCATGGATGGCCAGCCATCATCCTTCTGGGCATTTCCGTTTTCGCCATGTCGTTTTTCGGCATGGAAGGCTACCTGACCTCCAGCAGCGACATGTCGGTGGCGAAAGTCGGCAAGCACGAGATCAGCCAGAACGACATGCAGGATCGGCTGAACCTGTTGCGGCAGCGCGCCAACGCGGAGCAGGGCGATCAGTTCGATACCAGCATTTTCGAAAAGCCGGAAATGAAGCTGCGCGTGCTGAATTCGATGATCGATCAGCAACTGCTGCTCAAGGCCAACGATGATCTGGGCCTGAAGGTATCCGACCAGGCCGTGCGTGATTACATCGCATCCATCCCGGCGTTCCAGGTCGATGGCCATTTCGACCCGACGTCCTACAGCGCGGTGCTGGCCAGCCAGCGCAAGACGCCTGAAATGTTCGAGGCCGAGGTTCGTTCCGATCTGGCCGTCCAGTTGCTTCCACGCGCCATCGATGCCAGCACCATCATTCCCGCGGCCGACGCCGAACGTTTCCTGGCGCTGCGCATGCAGCGTCGCGATGTCCGCTATTTCCTGTTGCCGCGGCCGACGATTTCCGACACCAAGGTGACCGACGAGCAGATCGACGCCTACTACAAGGCGCATCTGGCCGACTACACGGACCCCGAGCGTGTTTCGGTGAAATACATCGAAGTGAACGGTGTGGATCTCGCGTCGGCATCGGCGCCCAGCGACGAGGAGCTGCGCAAGCGCTACGCCGATGAGAAGCAGCGCTTCGTGCAGCCGGAGCAACGCCTGGTTTCGCACATCCTTATCGACGTGCCCGCCAACGCCACGCCTGAGCAGCAAAAGGCCGCCCTGGCCAAGGCCAACGAGATTGCCGCCCACGCGACCCCCGAGGATTTTGCCGAGCTGGCCCGAAAAGACTCGCAGGACCTGGGCTCCAAGCGCCAGGGCGGCGACCTGGGCTGGCTGGAGCGGGGTGTGACCAATCCGGCGTTCGAGTCGGCCATGCTCGCCATGACCAAGGGCCAGATATCCAAACCCGTGTTGTCGCCAGAGGGTTACCACATCATCTGGTTGCGTGATGTTCGCAGCGGAGACGCCAAGCCTTTCGAGGAGGTGCGCGACACGCTGGTGAAAGAGGCGACGGCGGCGGACAAGGATCGGCTGTACAACGAAGTGGCAGGCAAGCTTTCCGACAACACGTATCAGAACCCGTCCTCGCTGGAGCCCGCTTCCGAGGCCCTGAAGCTGCCGATCAAGGAAACGACCCTGTTTTCCCGCGCTGGCGGCGAAGGCATCGCGGCCAATCCCAAGGTCGTCGCCACCGCGTTCTCGGATGACGTGCTGGCGCAGGGCAACAATTCGGGTTTGATCGATCTGGGTGGCGACCACTCGGTGGTGATCCATGTCGACAAACACCTGCCGTCGACGCCGCGGGCGTTGGCCGATGTGCGCGACGACGTACACCATCGCATCATCGATGAGCGTGTCGCCGCTGAAGCGAAGACGCAGGCGCAGGCGTTGCTGGCGCGCTTGCAGAAGGGCGATTCGATGGAGGACGTGGCCGCTTCGTCGAAGCTCGACGTGACCACCGTCAAGAATGCGCTGCGCGTCCAGGCTGATCTGCCGCCATCGATCCGTGACCACGCGTTCCTCCTGCCGCATCCTGTCGATGGCAAGCCGCAGTACGCCTCGGTCGACATGGACAAGGGCGTCTACGCCTTGCTCGCGGTGGACAAGGTGCAGCCCGGCGATCTGTCCGACGTGACAGCCGACCAGCGTGAATCCCTGCGTCAGCAGATGGCGCAGGCCTACGGCGCCGAAGCAACGAGCGAGCTGATCGAGATTTTGCGGTCGCGGACCGAGATCAAGATCAACAAGGAACGCCTGTAACCTGATCCGCAGCCTTGCCGCGAGGCCAGGCCGGTAGTGGAAAAGTCGAAAAAGAAAAGGCGGCCATTGGCCGCCTTTTTCGTGGTGTCGTTTATTGGGCGAGCGTGCCGGTCGCCGTCGATGGTGGCTTGCGCGCTCGGCCAGCCGCGCTGCGGATCGTCCACTCAGTGGGCGCTGCCCACTTTCAGCACCAGACCAGGCTTGATCGACTGTGCGCGCAGGTGGTTCCAGCTCCGCAGTTGGTCGACGCTGACCGAGTAGTGGCGGGCAATGCCCCAGAGGCTGTCGCCCGGGCGGACGGTGTGGTGGCGCGTGGGCGATGGCCGACTGTTGCCTGTGCTACCCGGCGAAAGCGATGCGGCCGGTTCACGATCCGCGTCTGCGGTAGAGGTCTCATTGACCAGTGCAGTGCGAAATTGCCGTACGTGCTTCGCAGGCAGCACCAGGTAGGACGCCGCCTGGGCATCGATGGTGTCGCTGCGGAACGCCGCGTTGAGGTGCTTGAAGTGATCGACCGACATCCCCGCGTGGCTGGCCGCATCCGTGATCGACAAGGATTGATCGACCGGCACCTTGACCAGTTGCCGTTCGGGCGGCAGCGCCGGCAAGGTCACGCCGAATCGCGCCGGTTCACGCACGACGCAGGCAATGGCCAGCAGTTTGGATAGATGTTCACGAGTCCCGCGGCGAACCGGCAGCTCGGGTATGGCTGGCAGTTCGGTGGGGGCGCCGTGTTTCTTCACCAGCTTGCGCACCGCGAATTCGCCCGCGTTGAACGCGTAATCGGCGAGCCGCCAGTCGTTGAATCGCCGGTGGTATCGCTGCAATTCCTTCATGACCGCGTGTGTCGCCGCGGGTACGTCCAGGCGTCCGTCGTAGCTGTCGTCCACGCGCAGGCCCATGGCGCCCGCCGTGGCCGGCATGATCTGCCACATGCCGGCAGCTCGATTCCGGTGTCGACCCGGCACGGGCTGGAAGTGACTTTCCACCCACGGCAGCAGCACGAACTCTCCGGCGACGTCGTACTGGTCGGCGACCTGTTGCACATAGGTCAGGCGAGGCAATGCCGCGCTCAACTGGCTTTCGAACTGCTTCGGATGGCGCGTGTAGGTACGGGCCCAGGCGGTGATCGCAGGATCGGCCGCGCAATCGGCCATTTCAAAACGGCTGCGCAGTTGTTGCCATACATCGATCTGCGCTTGCGGCGCGGTTTCCGATGGCGGGAGCAGGCGGCTGCCATCCGTGGCAATCGGCGTGGTGACCACCGGATGATGGGTCTTTTGCGAAGGACCGGTGGCGCAGGCTGTCAGCACCAGCGTCAGGGTGAACGGGAGTAGCCGCCGATTCATGCGGCGAACGTGTTCTTGGCGTGGCGCAACGCAGCGAAGCGGGCCACGCGGTCGCCGTGGCCGTCATGGCGTTCGCACCAGGCAGATACGTCGTCGCTATCCACCCGCAGGAAGGGATTGGTGGCCAACTCGCTGGCAAGGGAGACCGGCACAGTGGGCAACCCCTGGGCTCGTAACTGATCCACTTCCTGACGTCGGGCGGCGAGGGCGGCATTGGCCGGTTCAACTGTGTGCGCAAAGCGTCCGTTGGCCTCGGTGTATTCGTGGCCGCAGCACACCAGGGTGTCTTCCGGCAGCGTCGACAAGTGGTCCAGGGATGCCAGCATTTGTGCGGGCGTGCCCTCGAACAGGCGGCCACATCCGAGACTGAACAAGGTGTCGCCACAGAACATGATGCCCGCACCGAGGTAGGCGACGTGGCTCAAGGTGTGGCCGGGAATGGCGATGGTGTCGAATCCGATGCCGGGTGCCGTGAGCTCGATGCGCTGGCCGTCCGCGACGGGATGCGTGGTCGCGGCGATGCGTCCGTCGTCGGGGGCGTAGACGGGTACGCCATGCTGCGATGCCAACGCTGCGGCACCGCCGATGTGGTCCAGATGGTGATGCGTCAGCAGGATCGCGCGCAGCTGCAGATTGTTCGCGATCAGGGCGTCTTCGACCACCTGTGCCTCGCCCGGATCCACCACGATGGCATCGCCTGCGTCGTCATGCAGAAGCCAGATGTAGTTGTCGGAAAGCGCCGGTAGGGGGATCAGATGCACGATGAACTCCACTGCGTTGGGTGATCCGGAAACCGACAGGTGCAGCCTTCCGAGGCGGGAAACGCCCGACTATAAGGGGGCGGCGCCGGCGCCTCGTTAGCCTTGTGTTAAATGGTTTAGGCCGTTCAGTTGCGTTCACCGCCTCCGCCGCCGGCATGGTTGGCAGCAGCTACACTTCCCGGATAGATGAGTCAGGACGTCCGCATGCTTCATCGCGATCACCGGATCTACAGCAGCGCGCCTTTGCGGCAGCTGGCCGATGAGCAGACGCGTGCGATGTTGCCGGATATCCAGCGCAGCGCCGGCGCGCGTGCATTGTCGCTGGGCGCTTCCGGCGACGGTGGGGTTCCCTCGCTGCCGATGATCGGCGGCTGGACCCGGTTGTGGATTGCGGCGGGCGGTTATCGCGGCGATGTGCGCGCCGCGATCGACGCACCGTTGCCCTTCCTGGATGAAGCCTTCGATGTGGTGTTGCTGCGCCATGCCCTTGAGGTCGTGGCCGAACCCTCGGTCCTGCTGGGCGAAGCCGTGCGCGTACTGGCGCCGGGCGGCGTGCTGGTCGTGACCGGGGTGCATCCCGTGAGCGGCTGGGCGCCCTGGTTCTATTGGCGATCCGATGGCACGAGGACGCTGCGGTTTCCGGGTCAACTCGGCAGGCGGCTTGAACGCCATGGGTTGGAAATCGAATGGACACGGCGGGTGGGTCGGCTGTGGCCAAGTGATGCAGCCCCGCATGCAGCACCGTTCAACCCCTGCGGCGGCGGCTACGTGATGATGGCGCGGAAAAGGTGTCGCAGGGCGACGCCATTGCGCATACTCCCCGCCCCAGCCCGACTGCGCGTGGCCAGTGGAAGCCTTTCACCCGGCACGCGACGCAGCGCGGTTTTGTGATTTCAATTCATAGCGAGCAATGATGAGCGAAGTGGAAGCATTTACGGACGGCGCCTGCCTGGGCAATCCAGGACCCGGTGGCTGGGCGGCACTGTTGAGGGCGAAAGGCAGCGAACGCATGATTGCCGGCGGCGATCCGGCTACCACCAACAACCGCATGGAGCTGATGGCGGCCATCGGCGCGCTGGAGGCGCTGAAGCGCCCCTGCCAGGTCGTGCTCACCACCGATTCGCGCTACGTGATGCAGGGCATCGAGCAGTGGATGCCGAAGTGGGTGGCCAATGGCTGGCGCACCGCGGACAAGAAGCCGGTGAAGAACCAGGATCTGTGGCAGCGCCTGTCGGCGGCGGTAGCGTCGCACCAGGTGCGCTGGAAGTGGGTGCGTGGGCATAACGGCCACGTCGAGAATGAACGGGTGGATCAGGCTGCGCGTGAGCAGGCCGAGTTGCTGCGGGTAAGCGCATGAGGCAGGTCGTTCTCGATACCGAAACCACCGGCCTGGAAGTGCGCCAAGGTCACCGGTTGGTGGAAATCGCCTGCGTGGAGATGGTCGAACGCCGGCTCACCGGTCGTTATTACCAGACTTATCTCAACCCCGACCGCGCCATCGATGAAGGTGCGCGCATGGTCACCGGTATCGAAGACGCGTTCCTGCTGGACAAGCCGCACTTCGAGGACGTGGCCGAGGAATTCCTGGCGTTCATCGATGGCGCCGAGCTGGTCATCCACAACGCCAGCTTCGATATCGGCTTTCTCGATGCGGAACTGGCGCGCCTGGGCGAGCAGGCCGGACGGGTAGGCGACCGCTGCGCCGTACTCGATACGCTGAAGATGGCGCGGGAGCTCTTCCCCGGCCAACGCAACAACCTCGATGCCTTGTGCAAACGGCTGGGCGTGGACAACTCGCGTCGCGATCTGCACGGCGGCCTGATCGATGCGCAGTTGCTGGCCGATGTCTATCTGGCCATGACCTCGGGTCAGGTCGCGTTTGACCTGGGTTTCGAGGACGAAGCCGATACGCGCAGCACGACGGTGACGGTGCCATTGTCGCTGCAGGAGCGACCGCGCGTGCTGCGTGCCTCAGCGGAGGAAGTGGAGGCGCATCAGGGTCGGCTTGCGGCACTGGACAAGAGTGCCGCCGACGGCAGCCTGTGGCGCCGGCTCGCGTCGCCGCAGGCCGAAGCCGTCGAGTAAGGCATCAACTGATGCGTGCGAGGATTGCGGTGATGTTGTCGCTGCCACCGCCGTCCAGCGCGCCAAGCAGCAATTGATCGACGCATTCCTGCGCGGCCAGGTCAGTGCGCGCCACCAATCGGCCGATGGCCGCGTCGGTGACATCCTCGGTGAGTCCGTCGCTGCACAGCAGGAAGCCCATGCCGGGAAGGGTGGTACCGCGGTTCATGCCGATATGCAGCTGATCCGCCGCCGTCACGCCCAGCGCCTGGGTCAACACATTGCGCTGCGGATGTTGCGAGGCCTGCGCAGGATCCAGTTGGCCCGCTTCCACCAGTGCCTGCACCAGCGAGTGGTCATGGCTGATCTGGCGCAAACCTTGTTGCCATAGATAGATGCGGCTGTCGCCCACCCAGGCAACTTCGTAGCTGTCGCCGATGATCCGCAGCGCGGCGATGGTGGTGCCCATGGGGAGTCGATCGCCATTGCCGCGCGTAAGCGCCAGCAATCGTTCGCCGGCACCTTGCACGGCTTCGATGAGCCCATGGCCCCGGGTCACCAGGTCGACTACGGCATCGCGAACCAGCGCCGAAGCGACTTCGCCATGTTGATGTCCGCCCATGCCATCGGCCACCAGAAACAGGCCAAGCGAGGCGTCTGCGTAGTACGTGTCCTCATTGCGCGTGCGGCGCAGGCCGACGTGGGTAGCGTGTCCGAATTCGATCATGGCTGTTCAATGGGGGCGAGCCGTCGCAGCATGCCGCAAGCGTGGTGTGTTGTCACGACAGATGGGCTCGCGTATGATTCCTGGCTCGCATGAGCCACCATGCGCCCCACTGGAGAGGTGGCAGAGTGGTCGAATGTACCTGACTCGAAATCAGGCGTAGGTGAATAGCCTACCGAGGGTTCGAATCCCTCCCTCTCCGCCAGAAACGCAAAGCGCCCCCACGGGGGCGTTTTGCGTTTCTGGCGGAGAGGAGGTGTGGATGAACCCCCTGGTTATTCGGCCCATCCTGGGCCTCACCCTTCGGGCCATCGGCTGCGCCGATGTTCGCTCCGGCATCCTGCCTCCGCAGTCGACAAATTCGTCCGGAACGAATTTGGACAGCCGAAGGCTGGCCCCGCAGCGCGAAGAGCGGAGGGGTTTGGCCCACGGATGGGCCAAACAATCCCGCATCTTCCCCAGCCACGCATGCCCTTCGACTTCGCTGCGCGCCCAGGACAAACGGATTTTTGATGGCGCTATCCCTCAACCCGCCTTCTTCTTCGCCAGTCGCAACCAGGTATCGACCACGGTATCCGGGTTCAGCGACAGCGATTCGATCCCCTGTTCCATCAGCCACTCGGCGAGATCCGGGTGGTCACTGGGGCCCTGGCCGCAGATGCCGATGTACTTGCCCTTGGCGCGGGCGGTCTTGATGGCCATCGCCAGCAGTTTCTTTACCGCCGGGTCGCGTTCGTCGAACAGGCTGGCGACGATGCTGGAATCGCGGTCGAGGCCCAGGGTGAGCTGGGTGAGGTCGTTGGAGCCGATCGAGAAGCCATCGAAGATGTCGAGGAATTCGTCCGCGAGCAGGGCGTTGGAAGGCACCTCGCACATCATGATGACCTTCAGGTCATGCTCGCCCTGGACGAGTCCGTTGCGCTTCAGCACCTCGATCACCTTGTGACCTTCGCCCAGGGTGCGCACGAACGGGATCATCACCCACACGTTGTCCAGGCCCATCGTTTCGCGCACGCGCTTCACCGCCTTGCACTCCAGCCCGAACGCCTCGGCGAAGCCGGGGTCGACGTAGCGGCTGGCGCCGCGGAAGCCGATCATCGGGTTCTCTTCGTGCGGCTCGTAACGCGTTCCGCCGATCAGCCCGGCGTATTCGTTCGACTTGAAATCGGACAGCCGCACGATCACCGGCTTGGGATGAACCGAGGCGGCGATGGTGGCGATGCCTTCGGCCAGGCGGTCGACATAGAATTCGACTGGCCCGGCATAGCCGGCGATGCGCTCGTCGATCTTGGCTTTCGTCTCGGCATCCTGTTTGGCATATTCCAGCAGCGCCCTGGGATGCACGCCGATGTGGCTGGCAATGATCATTTCCAGGCGGGCCAGGCCGATGCCGGCATTGGGCAGCATGCCGAAATCGAAGGCGCGCTCGGGGTTGGCCACGTTCATCATGATCTTCAACGGCGCCTCAGGCATGTCGCCCAGATCCGCCGTGACCCGCTCGAACTTCAGGATGCCCTCGTAGATGGTGCCGGTGTCGCCTTCGGCGCAGGACACGGTGACGTCGGCGCCATCGGGGATCAGCTCCAGCGCGTTGCCGGTGCCCACCACGGCCGGCACACCCAGTTCGCGGGCGATGATCGCCGCATGGCAGGTGCGGCCGCCGCGATTGGTGACGATGGCCGATGCGCGCTTCATCACCGGCTCCCAGTCCGGGTCGGTCATGTCGGCAATCAGCACATCA
>DATJCF010000016.1:0-9655 GCA_035514935.1 Rhodanobacter sp.
CGCGGCGCAAGGCCTGGCGGAACAGTTGTTCGCGCGCCTGCCACAACCGTTCGGCCTTGGCCTGCGCCGCGAAGTTCTGTGCGTTGGCCAGCCGCAGTGCCAACTGCAACTGATTCACCAGCCAGCCCATCAGCGCCAGCAGTTCATCGCCCTCCGAACGCAGGCCGGCAAGGATACGCAGCGCGCGCGCACCATCGCCGAGAAATGCGGCGTCGGTGAGCTTGAACACGTCGTAGCGGGCGCTGTCGGCCACCAGCGTCTCCATCTCGGCCGCATCGATGCGGCCCTCGCCGTGCAGCACGGCGAGCTTGTCGATTTCCTGCGCGGCGGCCAGCAGGTTGCCTTCGACGCGTTCGGCCAGCAGCGCGATGGCGTCGGGCGTGGCGGACAAGCCGCGCGAGGCCAGCCGCGCACCGATCCAGCTGCTCCACTCGCCGGGCCGCGGCGCGTTGAACACCACCATGGTGCCGCTGGCGTCGAGCTTCCGGCTCCAGGCGCCGTCGTGCTTGCTGCTCCACTCCATCGCGGTAACCAGCAAGGTCACATCCGGCGGCGGATCGGCGCAGAACGCGGTGATCGCCTTGGCACCTTCGATGCCCGGTCGGCCGGTGGGCAGGCGCAGGTCGATCAGGCGGCGGCTGGCGAACAGCGACATGCTGGCGCCGGCACGCGCCAGGTCGTTCCAGTCGAAATGCTGGCCCACGTCGAACACCTCGCGTTCGCCGTAGCCCAGTTCACGGGCCCGCGCACGCAAGGCGTCGGCCGCCTCCAATACCAGCAATTGCTCGCCGGCCAGCATGTACACCGCGTCCAGGCGATCGGCCGCCAGCGCCTTCTGCCATTGGCCGGGACTCAGCGGCATCAGTGCGTGCTGGCAGCCGGTGCCGGCGCGGCCAGCTGGTGCTTGCTGGCGGCCTGCAGCCGGAACAGGATCGCCTGCACCATGTCGTCGTTGAGGCTGCGCTGGATTTCCTGCACCTGCGACGCATCGCCGATGGTGTTGCCGGCGTCGTAGCTGTATTCGCGCGACATGGTGATCGTCTGCGTGGGCACCAGCGCATTGCCGGCGCCGTCGACCACATCGAACCTCACCTCGTAGCGGATCGCGTACTCGGTGATGCGCACGTAGCCGCCGGCCGACACCTGGTCGGTGCTGAACGATGCCACCGGCACCCGCAGTTCGGCGATGCCGGGGCCGCTGGCATCCTCGACGGTGACGCCCGAATGCTGCAGCGCGCGGGTCAGGCTGCGCTGGAAATCGCCGCCGCGCATGTCCAGGTGCACGTGCTGCATCGACGCCGGCAGCGCGGCCGTCTGGCGCAGGTGGAAGCCGCAGGCGGTCACCACCGTGGCGACCAGCAACATCAGCAGGGGACGAAACAGACGGCCAAACTTGGTGACGTTCATGGGTTCATCCTGCAACGATGTTGACGATCTTGCCGGGCACCACGATGACCTTGCGCACGGTCATCTCCTGCAGGAAGTTGACCACCTGCGGCTGGGCGCGTGCCAGCGCCTCGGCCTCTTCCTTCGAGGCGCCCGCCGGCAACTCGATGGTGGCGCGCAGTTTGCCGTTGATCTGCACCGCCAGGGTCACGCTGTCGCGCACCAGCGCGGCACTGTCCACCGACGGCCAGGCCGCGTTTTCCAGCACGGTTTCGGCGTGGCCCAGCAATTGCCACAACGCGTGGCTGACGTGCGGCACCACCGGATTCAGCAGCAGCACCATCGCCTCCAGCGCCTCATGGCGCACGGCGCGGCCCTGCTCGCTGCTGTCGTTGAACTTGTTCAGCGCGTTCAGCAATTCCATCAGCGCCGCGATCGCGGTGTTGAACGCGTGGCGGCGGCCGAAATCGTCGCTGACTTTCTGGATGGTTTCGTGGAGCTGGCGGCGCAGGGCTTTCTGGCCGGCATCCAGCGCGGCGGGATCGACCACCGCGTGATCGGGTCCCGCGACGTGCGTGCTCACTTCACGCCACAGCCGCTTCAGGAACCGGGCCATGCCTTCCACGCCGGCTTCGCTCCATTCCAGCGACTGCTCCGGCGGCGCGGCGAACATCGAGAACAGGCGCACGGTATCGGCGCCGTACTTCTCCACCATGGTCTGCGGGTCGATGCCGTTGTTTTTCGATTTGGACATCTTCTCGATGCCGCCGATCTGCACCGGCTTGCCGTCCGCAACCAGCACGGCCCCGGTGACGCGACCGCGCTCGTCGCGCTGCACCTCGACCGCGGACGGGTTGATCCAGTCCTTGGAGCCGTCGGCGTTGTCGCGGTAGAACGTTTCGGCGATCACCATGCCCTGGCACAGCAGGTTGCGCGCCGGCTCGTCCGAAGCAACCAGGCCCGCGTCGCGCAAAAGCTTGTGATAGAAGCGGAAGTACAACAGGTGCAGGATGGCGTGCTCGATGCCGCCGATGTACTGGTCCACCGGCAGCCAGTAGTTGGCGCGCGCATCGACCTGGCCCTGGGCGCCGGGACTGGTGTAGCGGGCGTAGTACCAGCTCGACTCCATGAAGGTGTCGAAGGTGTCGGTTTCGCGCTCGGCTGCACCGCCGCATTGCGGGCAGGAGCATTTGCGCCACTCGGGGTCGGCCTTGATCGGCGAGCCGGTGCCCATCAACACCACGTCTTCGGGCAGCACCACCGGCAACTGGTCTTCCGGCACCGGCACCGCGCCGCAGGCGGCGCAGTAGATCACTGGAATCGGACAGCCCCAGTAGCGCTGGCGGCTGACGCCCCAGTCGCGCAGGCGCCAGTTGACCCGGCGCTGGCCCTGACCCGTGGCTTCCAGACGCTTGGCGAGTGCATCCAGCGCCTGCTGGAAATCCATGCCGTCGTAATCGCCCGAATTCACCAGCACGCCGTGCTCGGTGAACGCGCACTGGGTCAGGATGCGCTGCTCGAAATCCTCGACCACCTGCACCGCCGACCGGCTCTCGTAGGCGTCGGTGTCGCTGCCGCCCAGCGCCGCGCGCATCGAATCGGCACCGACGCCGCGCGACAGGTCGTGGCCGATTTCGCGCACCGCGTCGAGCACGCTGCGGTCGACCACCACCATCTTGATCGGCAGCAGATAGCGCTGGGCGAATTCCCAGTCGCGCTGGTCATGTGCGGGCACTGCCATCACCGCGCCGGTGCCGTAGCCCATCAGCACGAAGTTCGCCACCCACACCGGCACCGGCTCGCCGGTGACCGGGTGGATCGCGCGCAGGCCGGTGTCCATGCCGCGCTTGTCCTGGGTTTCCAGCTCCGCCTCGGAGACGCCGCCGTGTTTCAGCTCGGCGATGAAACTCGCCAGTTTCTCGTTGTCCTGCGCCGCCTTCAGCGCCAGCGGATGCTCGGCCGCGATCGACAGAAAGGTCACGCCCATCAGCGTGTCGGGGCGGGTGGTGAACACGCTCAGCGGTTCGGCCTCGCCCTCCACCGCGAAATGGATCTCAAGGCCTTCGCTGCGGCCGATCCAGTTGCGCTGCATGGTCTTCACCGCGTCGGGCCAGCCCGGCAGGGTGTCCAGGCCGTCCAGCAGTTCCTGCGCGTAGTCGGTGATCTTCAGGAACCACTGCGGGATTTCGCGCTTTTCCACCACCGCGCCGGAGCGCCAGCCGCGGCCGTCGATCACCTGCTCGTTGGCCAGCACGGTCTGGTCGACCGGATCCCAGTTCACCACCGCGTTCTTGCGGTAGGCCAGGCCCTTTTTCAGCAGCCGGGTGAACATCAACTGTTCCCAGCGGTAATAGTCCGGGCGGCAGGTGGCGAATTCGCGGGTCCAGTCGATCGCATAGCCCAGCGATTTCAGCTGGCTGCGCATATGGTCGATGTTGGCGTAGGTCCACTTGGCCGGCGCGGTGTGATTCTTGATCGCGGCGTTTTCGGCGGGCAGGCCGAACGCGTCCCAGCCCATCGGCTGCAGCACATTCTTGCCCTGCATGCGCTGGTAGCGGCTGATGACGTCGCTGATGGTGTAGTTGCGCACGTGGCCCATGTGCAGCGCGCCGGAGGGATACGGCAGCATCGACAGGCAGTAGAACTTCGGCCGGCTGTCGTCCTCGACGACTTCGTACGCGCGCTGGGCATTCCAGTACTGCTGCGCCGCCGCTTCCACGGCTTGCGGGCGATATCCCTGTCCGGTGGTGTCCTGGGTGGCGTCCTGGCGGGGGGAGTTCGGGTCTTGGATGTCCTGCATGATTCCGGTGCCGTTGTGCGATGAGCCCAGCCTGGCGAAAGCCGGCTGCAGCGAACGGATCAGACTAGCCCAGCGCAGCCCGTGCGCCAAGCCTGTGGCGCACCGTCACGCCGCCGGGCAGGCCGCTTTCTGCCCGTCCGCCAGCGCACGTGCGGCGGTGGCGATCTGCGCTGCGATCTGCGCGATCGCCCGCTGATGGCCCTGCACCAGCGCGGGATAGCCCGGCCCCACGGTCTCGCGAACGCGGGTGGTGCAGGCCAACGTCGCGGGCGGATCGCCGACGGCCGCACGCACGCTCCAGGCCGCATCGATCAACGCGTAGGTGCCGGGCGCGGAATCGAAGCGGCGCACATCCAGCTTGATCCGCAGCCGCGGCTTTTCGCCAACCGCCATGCCGCTGAGGTCGGCGCCATGCAGTTGCCGCACCAGATCCGCCGACAACGCGCTGCGCACCTCGTCCGCCAGCGGCGCGATCCAGCGCTCGCTGCCCAACAGCGCCACGCCCTGGCCGCCTTCGCGCACCACCAACTGCGGTTGATCCACCTGCGCAGGCACGTTCACCGGCATCAGTTCGAACGACAGCGGTGACGCGGCGGCCACCGGGTCCGACCCACCGGCCGGCGCCACCAAGGTGTAGTAGTGCAGCGGCGCGGAGGCGCAACCGGCCAGCAGCAAACCCAGGGCCAGCCCGTGCAAACGGGTTCGGATACGGATCATGGCTGGCTCCCCTGGCCGGGTTGGACGGTGGACTCGGGCGCGGCAACGGCCGGCGCACTGGCGGGCTTGTCGTCGGCACGGCCGCGGATCAACGCCTCGGGATGGCCGCCCAGGTAATCGGTGAGCACGCGCAGCGAACGGGCCATACGCTGCACCTGCTGCAAGGTCGAGTTGAGGTTCTGCTGAAGCGGCGAGTCACCGGACAGCGCATCGTCGGCCGTGCCCATGGTCTTCTTCACGCCCTCGAGCGTGTCGCGGAACGCGGGCAGGGTTTGCGCGTTGACCTGCTTGAGCGTGCTGTCGAGGCTGGCCAGGGTCTGGTCCAGATGCTTGCCGATGCTCTCGAACGGGATCTTGTCGAGCTTGGCCACGATGCCCGCCAATTGCTCCTGCAGCTTGTCGAAACTGCCCGGCGCGGTGGGGATGGTCAGCGGCGTGGCATTGGCGTCGAAGGCCACCTTCGGCGTATGCGGCACGAAATCGAGCGCCACGTACAACTGGCCGGTCAGCAGGTTGCCGGTGCGCGCCTGCGCGCGCAAACCATGCGCGATCAGCGGCGCCATCAACTGCGCCAGGTCGGCTCGCTCGCCGCGCGCCTTCGCCAGCGCCTCCAGCTTGTCGTAGGCGCTGCCCAGGCGCTGGGGATAGACCACCGCACCCACCACCACCGGGAAGCGGCCCTTTTTCTCGTCATAGTCCAGCCGCACCGACACCACCTTGCCGATGTTGATGCCAAGGAACTCCACCGGCGCATCCACCGCCAGCCCGCGCACCGATTGCTCGAAGCGCATACGCATGTAGCGTGGTTCGCCATCGGGCGGCGCCATCGCCAAGGCACGCTCGCTGAACAGCCTGTACTCCGTGTCTTCCGCCGCCGGCGTGCTGTCGTGCGGCCCCGGCGGGTCCTGGAAAGCGACGCCGCCGGCCAGCACCGTGGCCAGCGACTGGGTGTTGAGCTTCAAGCCGTTGGCACCGATCGACACGTCCACGCCGCTGGCATTCCAGAAGCGGGAGTCGGTGGTGACGAAGCGGTCGTTGGGGCCGTCCACGAAAATGTGCAGCGATACGCCCTTGCCATCCTTGTCCAATTGGTACGACGCCACGCGGCCTACCTGGATGCGCCGGTAGTAAACCGGCGAGCCGATGTCCAGCGAACCGAGATCGTCGCTGTGCAGGACGAAGCTGCGGCCCGGTGCGCCGTGGTTGACGGCCGGCGGACTCTCCAGGCCCTTGAAGGTGTACCGCGACTCCTTCGAATCGCCCACGTCCGCACCGATGAACGCGCCCGACAGCAGCGTGTCGATGCCGGACACCCCGCCCAGGCCAATGCGCGGGCGCACCACCCAGAAACGGGTATCGCGGGTGGCGAAACCTTCGGCGCTCTTCTCCAGCGCCACCCGCACCAGCACATGGCTGCGATCCTCACTGAGCCGGATCTTGCTGACCCGGCCGATCACCACGTTCTTGTACTTCACCGGCGTCTTGCCCGCGTCCAGGCCTTCGGCGCTCTGGAAGCTGATGGTGACTTCGGGGCCAGCCTGCAGCCAGCTGTTGACCACCAGCGACAACGCGATCACGGCCGCCAGCACCGGGATCAGCCAGATCAGCGAAACGCTGACGCGCCGGCGTTTCACCACCGGCCGCGGCAGGTTCTCGCGCTCAGGCAGGTCCTGGTCAGTGCGGTTTTCGTCAGTCATCGGTGTCCTTGCCGTCCCAGATCAATCGTGGATCGAAGCTCATCGAAGCCAGCATGGTCAAGACCACGGTCAGGCCGAAATAAATCACCCCGGGCAACGGTTCCACCCGGCTCAGCACGCTGAAACGCACCAGCGCGGTCAGCAGTGAAACCACGAACACATCCAGCATCGACCAGTAGCCCACCAGCTCCACCAGCCGGTACAGGCGGGCCCGCTGCTGTCGCGCCCAGTTGCTGCCGCGCCGGCTGCTGACCAGCAGCGTACCCAGCGCCAGAAACTTCAGCATGGGCACCACGATGCTGGCGGTGAACACGATGATCGCCAGGTTCGGCGATCCATTCTTCCACAACTCCACCACGCCGCTGATGATGGTGTTGTCGTCGACGTCGTTGAGGCTGGCGGTGCGCATGATCGGCACCACGTTGGCGGGGATGTACATGATGAAGGCGGCAATCAGCAGCGCCCACGTGCGCGCATAGCTGGCCGGCTTGCGCCGATGCAGCGCCATGCCACAGCGCGGGCACGCCACGACCTCGGCCGCACCGGCAGCGGCATGCGCATCGCGGCACACCAGCCCGCACACATGGCAGCCGATCAGGCCCAGCTCGGCGGCGCGCGGCAACGCGTTCATGCAGCGACCTCGGGTGTACGCCACAACTGCCGCAGATCGATGCCGGCGAACACGGTGATCAGCGCGGTCAACACCGCGTAGGCGTAGATGCCCGGCTCCGGTGTCACGTCGAAATACGTGTGCGCCTTGACGATCGCCACCAGCGCGCCCAGCACGAACACCTCGCTCATCGTCCACGGGTTCAGGTAATGCAGCCCCACCATCATCGGCACGAAGCCCGGCGCGCGACGCCCCTGGCGCGCAAACCACAGCAGCCAGCCCAACTGCAGCATTTTCAGCAGCGGCAGGAAAAACAGCGTGGCGGCCACCAGCACCGAGACGATGCCCGCATCCTCGCGCCACATCGCGATGATCACGCCCCACAACGTGGAGCTGCTGTGCTGGCCGCTGAGCCCCAGCATCACGATCGGCCACATGTTGGCCTGCACGAACACGATCAGCGCGGTGACGATCAGCGCCAGCATTGCGTTCGTGCTCAACCGGTAATGGCGCTGCAACACCTTGCCGCAGCGCGCGCAACGCGCCACCTCGCCGCGCGAAAGCGCCAGCCGCTGGTGCACCGTGTCGCAATGTTCGCAGACGATCAACGCTTCGGACGTCGTGCCCATGCACTCCAACCTTGCCAGCCGCGGATGCGGCGACCGCGCAATTCTCGCAAATCCGCCGTGAACGCGCTCAGATGCGGCCGTGCGGTTGATATGCTGGGCGGCGCCCTGATCTGAATCGGCATCCGCCAAGCTGGAGTTACCCGTGACTGACGCCCCCACACTGCCTGTTGTTTTCGACGTCGATACGCAGACTTTCGAAGCCGATGTATTGCAGGCTTCACTGACCACACCCGTGCTGGTGGATTTCTGGGCGCCCTGGTGCGAGCCGTGCAAGACGCTGGGGCCGATGCTGGAAAAGCTCGCCGCCGAGTACAACGGTGCGTTCCGGCTGGGCAAGGTCGACGTGGACCAGCAGCAGGAACTGGCCGGCATGTTCGGCATCAAGAGCATCCCCACCGTGGTGATGGTGAAGGACGGCCAGGTGCTGGACGGCTTCGCCGGCGCGCTGCCGGAAGGCCAGTTGCGCGAGTTCCTGTCGCGGCACGTGCAGCCGCTGGAAGCCACCGATGACGGGCTGGCCGACGCCACCCCGGAAACCCCCGAGCAGGCGTTGGGCCGCATCCAGCAGGCGATCGCCGCCGAGCCGGACAAGGCCGAACTGAAGCTCGACCTGGCCCTGGCCCTGCTGCGCGTCGGCCAGACCGCCGCCGCCGAAGCGGAACTGGCCGCCCTGCCCGTCAACCTGGCCACCGACGCCCGTGCGGTACGCCTGCGCAGCGAGCTGGACCTGGCCCATGCACTGAAAGACGCCCCCGCGCTGGCCGCACTGCAGCAACGCGTCCAGGCCGACGGCAACGACTGGGAAGCACGCGACCAGCTGGGCGTACGCCTGCTGCTGGAAGGTGACGCCGAAGCCGGTCTGGACCAGTTCCTGGTCATCCTGCAGAAGGCACGCGACTGGAACGACGGCCAGGCAAAAAAACGCCTGCTCGCAGCGTTTGCCACGCTGGATGATGCGGACCTGGTCGGCCGCTACCGCCGCAAGATGGCGTCGCTGCTGTTTTGATGGATTGATGAGCGACGCGAGCGTCGTGTCCGTCTATCCCAACACCGAGCCCTCATGCGCGCCTCCACTTTCCGCCGCCTGTTCAACCTCTGGCCGCCGTTCCTGTGCAACAGCATGCGGCTGCAAATGCTCGGCGACGACTGGCGCGAGGCGCGCGTGGTGCTGCGCCTGCGCCCGTGGAATCGCAATTACGTGAAAAGCCAGTTCGGCGGCAACCTGTTCGCCATGACCGACCCGTTCTGGATGCTGCTGGTGATGCACCAGCTCGGCAGCGACTATTACGTGTGGGACAAAGCCGCCGCGATCGACTTCGTGGCACCGGGACGCGAGGACGTCTACGCGCATTTCAAGCTGGAACCGGCCGTGGTGGATGAACTGCGCGCCGCGGCGGCGAACGGCGAAAAGGTACTGCGCTGGTTCGAAACCGAGGTGGTCACCGCCAGCGGCGAGGTGATCGCCCGCGTGCGCAAGCAGATCTATGTGCGGCTGAAGCCGAAGGCGCGCTGAGCGGCGGCAGGCCCTGTAGGAGCGGCTTCAGCCGCGACCGCTTTTCACTGCGCAGGACGGAAACAAGAGCGTCTCGGCTGAAGCCGCTCCTACAACCGATCTTCGGAATTCTTGGCGATCGTTCCGTCATCCGACAGAAGACACACAAACCGCCGTCACCCTCCGCTCGAACGCCGCACCATCAGCTTCACCGGCAGCACCGCGCTTTCCACCGATTCGCCGCGGATCTGGCTAAGCAGGCTGTCGACCAGCACTTCGCCTGCCCGCTTGGTGTCCTGCAGCACGGTGGTCAGCGGTGGACTG
>DATJCF010000017.1:0-1534 GCA_035514935.1 Rhodanobacter sp.
CCGTATCGGCGTGGACGACCAGGACGATTACGCCGATCTGCAGCATTTCACCGAACAGATGCTGGAGGCGGGCGTCGAAGTGCTGGTGGTGCATGCGCGCAAGGCCTGTCTCAAGGGTTTGTCGCCGAAGGAGAACCGCGAGGTGCCGCCGCTGGACTACGAGCGGGTGTACCGGCTCAAGCGCGAGTTTCCACAGCTGGTCGTGGTGATCAACGGCGGCATCACCACGGTCGCCCAGGTGCAGACGCACCTGGCGCAGCTGGACGGGGTGATGCTGGGTCGTGCGGCGTATCACGACCCGTACCTGCTGGCGCAGATCGAGCACGCCTTGCACGGCGAGCCGCTGCCCACGCGCGAAAGCGTGCTGCAGCATCTGCGGCCGTACGTCGAGGCGGAGCTGGCGCGCGGCACGGCGCTGAAGCACATCAGCCGGCATCTGCTCGGGCTGTATCAGGGCGAGCCGGGCGCGCGGGCGTTCCGGCGTACCCTCAGCGAGGGCGCGCATTTGCCGGGGACGGGCTGGGCCCTGCTGGAGCAGGCGATGGCGCCATGCGCGGCGGCGGCGTGACAGTCGCCGCCCGTCCGGTCAGTATTCAGGCCTGATTGCCTACGCTGGACGTTTCGGCAGCTGCCAGGCGGGAACTTCACGCATGACAACGCACAAATACTTCATCCCTGCTCTGTTCATATCGCTGTTCGTGGGCGCGGCCGGGCTGGCCGTGGCGCAATCGGCGCCGGCGGTGACGCTGGATCAGGCGGTGCTCACGGTGCAGCAGGAAACGGGTGGCAAGGTGCTGTCGGCCGAGTCGCGTCGGATCGGGCGGCGGCTGGAATACCGCATCAAGGTGCTCACGCCGGACGGTCACGTGAAGGTGATGGCGGTTTCTTCCGAGCCGGGCAAGAATTCGTCATCGACCCAGTCAACCAAGAACCCGCCCGCGAAAAACGCGGGCCGCAAGGAGAAACGCTGATGCGCATCCTGTTGGTGGAGGACGAGGCGCCGTTGCGCGAGACGCTGGCGGCACGCCTGAAACGGGACGGCTTTGCCGTCGATGCGGCGCAGGATGGCGAGGAGGGCATCTACCTCGGCCGCGAAGTGCCGTTCGACCTGGCGATCATCGACCTGGGCCTGCCCAAGATGTCCGGCATGGAGCTGGTCAAGGCGCTGCGCGAGCACGGCCAGCGCTACCCGATCCTGATCCTGACCGCGCGCGGCAGCTGGCAGGACAAGGTCGAAGGGCTGAAGTACGGCGCCGACGACTACCTGGTGAAACCGTTCCACGTCGAGGAACTGCTGGCGCGCATCAACGCGCTGGTGCGCCGCGCCAGCGGCTGGTCGAAACCGATCCTGGCCTGCGGCATGATCAAGCTGGACACCACCGCGCAGATGCGGGGCCGCGTGGTCGGACACCTCGGTGGCGTGCCACGACAACCAGTTCCTCGTCCGCTGGGCCAACCGCCACGGCAACCGCTACCCGGTGGCGTCGGTGGCGGGGCTCGCCGGGTGGCGGCGCGAGCACCCCCACAACGCCTT
>DATJCF010000018.1:0-7203 GCA_035514935.1 Rhodanobacter sp.
CCGTGCCGGGCATGGTGTTCGAGGCGCATTCCACCGACTACCAGACCCGCGACGGCCTGGCCGCGCTGGTGCGCGACCACTTCGCGATCCTCAAGGTCGGCCCCGGCCTGACCTTCGCCCTGCGCGAGGCGCTGTGGGCACTGGATGCGATCGAGCGCGAATGGATCGACGAATCGCAACGCGCCCACCTGCGCGACGTGGTGCTGCAGCGCATGCGTGCCCAGCCCGGCCATTGGCAGCGCTACTACCGCGGCGAAGGCCACGCGCTGGCCATCGACCTGCAATACAGCCTCAGCGACCGCATCCGCTATTACTGGCCCGATCCGGTGATCGAGCAGGCCCGCCAGCGCCTGTTCGACAACCTGCGCACCAACCCGCCGCCGCTGCCGTTGATCAGCCAGTTTCTCCCCCACGCACTGCATGCGCTGCGCAACGGAACCGCCTCGCGCGATCCGCTGTCGCTGGCCATGGCCCACATCAGTGCCGCCCTCGACGACTACCACCATGCATGCCATCACCATGACCACTGATTATCTGGGCCTTACCGAATCCACGTTGATCGCCTCCGGCGCGATCGCCACCGCGCGGGAGATCACGCAGCAACCGCGCATGCTGGAGCAGACCCACGCGCTGGTCGCCGACCTGCACGAGAAGATCCAGGTCTTCGCCCGCGGGCTGACCGGCAACCCGGCCGCGCGGGTGATCCTCACCGGCGCGGGCAGCTCCGCCTACATCGGCCAATGCGTGGCGCCGCTGCTGGATCGCCAACTGGCCGCCCGCGTGGACGCGGTGCCCACCACCGACATCGTCTGCGCGCCGCAGCTGTACCTGGACCCGGAGCAACCGCTGCTGCTGATTTCCTTCGGCCGTTCCGGCAACAGCCCCGAGAGCCTGGCCGCGGTGAAGCTGGCCGAATCGCTGGTGCGCGAAGTGCGTCATCTGGTCGTGCTGTGCAACGCCGAGGGCGAACTGGGCAAGCTGGCCGTCGCCCATGCGATGACCCTGCAGCTGCCGCCGGAAACCCACGACACCAGTTTCGCGATGACCTCCAGCTTCAGCTGCATGATGTACGCCGTGGTGGCCGCGCTGCTGCCGGCCGGAACCATGGACAGCCGCATCAAGGCCATCGCCAACGCCACCGACCGCACCCTCCACGACGCGCTGCCGGTACTGGACGCGCTGGCATTGGAGCAGCACCAACGCGTCGCCTACCTGGGTAGCGGCGTGTTGCAGGGCCTGGCCCGCGAAGCGGCGCTGAAACTGGGCGAGCTGACCAACGGCGCCATCGCCACCTGCTTCGATTCGCCGCTGGGTTTCCGCCATGGCCCCAAGACCTTCGTCAACGCGCGCACGCTGGTGGTGGTGTTCGTCTCCAACGACCCGCTCACCCGCCGCTACGATCTGGACCTGATCGACGAACTGCGCCGCGACGGCTGCGCCGGCCGCATCATCGAGATCACCGCGCAACCGCGCACGGAAGCGGGCGCCGAAAGCATCGCCGTGCCCGACATGGCCAACGCCGCCGACCTCGACCTGCTGTGGCCGTACATCGCCATCGCGCAGGTCTATGCCTTCTTCACCTCCCGGGCGATGGGCGTGACACCCGACAACCCCAACCCCGCCGGCATCGTCAACCGCGTGGTCCAAGGCGTGCGCCTGCACGCGCTGAGCGCATGAACGGACCGGTCTACCTCGGCGTCGACGGCGGCGGCACCAAAACCCGCTTCG
This sequence comes from Rhodanobacter sp., assembly GCA_035514935.1. Taxonomy (GTDB): domain Bacteria; phylum Pseudomonadota; class Gammaproteobacteria; order Xanthomonadales; family Rhodanobacteraceae; genus Rhodanobacter. The sequence goes on from DATJCF010000018.1 coordinate 1,729, forward strand.
CCCTGATCGATGGCGACGGCCAGTTGCTGGCCGAGGCGCAGCGGGGCACCACCTACCATCCGCACGTCGGCCTGGACGGCGTGCGCGCCATCCTCGCCGAGGGCGTGGCCGACGTGCTGGCCACGGCGAAACGCACACCCGCCGACATCGCCCACGCCTTCTTCGGCCTGCCCGCCTATGGCGAAGACAGTCACGCCACCGCGTTGCTGCAAACCTTCCCCGAAGCGATCCTGGGCCACTGCCGCTACACCTGCGACAACGACATGGTCTGCGGCTGGGCCGGCTCGCTGGCCTGCGCCGACGGCATCAACATCGTCGCCGGCACCGGCTCCATCGGCTACGGCCAGCGCCGCGGCACCGCCGCTCGCGCCGGCGGCTGGGGCGAAGCGTTTTCCGACGAAGGCTCCGCCTACTGGATCGCCATCCGCGGCCTCAATGCCTACTCGCGCATGAGCGACGGCCGCCTGCCCAAGGGCCCGTTGCACGGCATCCTCAACGCGCACTTCAAGCTCGACAACGACCTCGACATCTGTGCCCACATCTACGGCGAAAAAGCCTCCCCGCGCAGCGACCTGGCCCAACTGTCCCGCCAGGTGGCCGAAGCCGCAGGCGCGGGCGACGTGGCGGCGATCGTGATCTTCCACGATGCCGGTCGCGAGCTGGCGCGGATCTGCGACGCGTTGCGGCTGGCACTGCATTTCGAAGCGGGCGAACCGGTACCCGTGTCGTATTCCGGCGGTGCGTTCAACGCCGGCGACCTGCTGCTGACACCGTTCCGCGACGCACTTCGCACGGCAAGCTCCGCCTTCGAGATCCGGCTACCCCTGCACGCACCCGACTACGGCGCGGCGCTCTACGCGATCAGGCTGGGGCAGGGCGGCGCACGGTAACGCCAGCACGGGCCGGCCGACGCCGGTACCGGCGTTCCTCGGATTCCGCGTGGAAATCCGGCTTGTCGCAACAGCAGGGTGGCAGCGGGCCACTAAACACTGCGCCGTCTTTCGCCACCGCGCTGGCGCCCCGGCGAGTGAGGCATCACGGCCTTTCATCGACTTGTATAGACATGTCATCCTAAGCGGATGAACGAACCCGCGCCCGCGTACCTGAAGCTGAAACGCTACCTGCTTCAGCACATCGTCAACGGCGACTACCCGCCGCAAAGCCGCCTTCCCAGCGAGAAGGATCTCGTCATGAAGTTCGGCGTGTCGCGCATGACCGTGAACCGGGCCATGCGCGAGCTCACCAGCGCGGGCGTGATCACGCGCGTGCAAGGCGTGGGATCGTTCGTGGCCGACCCCAAGGTCGAGTCGGCCCTGCTCGATGTGCGCAGCATCCGCAGCGAGATCGCGGCGCGCGGCGAGACCCACACGGTCGACGTGCTGGTCAGCGAATCGGTCGCCGCCAGCCCGAGCATGGCCCGGCAGTTCGGCATCACTTCGGGCGACCCGCTGTTCCACTCGCGCCTGCTGCATCGGGCCGACGGTAAGCCGCTGCAGCTGGAAGACCGTTTCGTCAGCCCGGCGTGCGCGCCCGGTTACCTGAGCATCGATTTCCAGCTGGAAATCCCGCATCACTACCTCATGCGTACAGCGCCGTTGCAGCGCACGGAACACGTGATCGAAGCGGAGGCGGCGAACCGGCGCCTGGCGAGATGGCTGGACGTCAGCGTGGGCGCGCCGCTGCTCGTGCTGGGCCGCCGCACCTGGTCGCGCGACCGCGTCGCCAGCGTCGCGCGGCTCACCCACCCGGCCGCAAAATACCGTTTCGTCGGCAGCTTCCACGTCGGCGATTCACTGCATGCGTGACGCAGCGTCCGATGGCCGCCAGCCCGCGAACATGCGTTGGACCCGATCTTGATCACCGGACAAACCCTCCATGCAAACCCTGATTCCCGGACACATGCCCCTGGCCCAGTTGCGCGACATCGCCGCGACGTTCGAGCCGATCCGACTGGATGACGCCTGCACCGCCGGCATCCACGCGGCGGCGCAAACCGTGCAAGGCATCGTGGCCGCCGGCCAGCCGGCCTATGGCATCAACACCGGCTTCGGCAAGCTGGCCAGGGTGCATGTCCCCGCGGATCAGCTGGAACAACTGCAAACCAACCTGGTGCGCTCGCACGCGGCGGGCGTGGGCCCGCTGCTGGACGACACCACCGTGCGCATGATCCTGGCCTTGAAAATCGCCTCGCTGGCGCGCGGCTACTCCGGCGTGCGGATGCAGGTCATCGACACCTTGCTGGCGATGTACAACGCCGAGCTGTGGCCGTGCATTCCGTGCCAGGGCTCGGTGGGCGCCAGCGGCGATCTCGCGCCGCTGGCGCATTTGGCACTCGCCGCGATGGGCGAAGGCAAGCTGCGTTGCCGCGGCGAAATCATGGATGCCGCCGATGGCCTGAGCCGCGCGGGAATCTCCCCACTCCGACTGGCCGCCAAGGAAGGACTGGCCCTCCTCAACGGCACCCAGGTATCCACCGGCATCGCGCTGATGGCCTTGTTCGGCGCCGAGCAGGTTTTTGCCGCGGCGCTGCTGGCCGGCGCGCTGAGTGTCGACGCCGCCTGCGGCTCGGATGCGCCGTTCGACGCGCGCATCCACGCCGTGCGCGGACAGCCGGGGCAGATCGAAGTGGCCGCGCGCTACCGGCAACTGCTGCATGGCAGCGCCATCCGCGAATCCCACCGCGTCGGCGACCCGCGCGTGCAGGACCCCTACAGCCTGCGCTGCCAGCCGCAGGTGATGGGCGCCTGCCGCGACCTGCTGCGGCAAACCGCGCGCACGCTGGAGATCGAGGCCAACGCCGTCTCCGACAACCCGCTGCTGTTTCCGGAAACCGGCGACGTGATCTCCGGCGGCAACTTCCACGCCGAGCCCGTCGCCTTCGCCGCCGATCAGCTCGCCATCGCCGTGGCGGAAATCGGCTCGCTGTCCGAACGCCGCATCGCCATGCTGGTCGACGCCAGCATCTCCGGCCTGCCGGCCTTCCTGGTGCAGGACTCGGGCATCAATTCCGGCTTCATGATCGCCCACGTCACCGCCGCCTCGCTGGCCAGCGAAAACAAGACCCTGGCACATCCCGCCAGCGTCGATTCGCTACCCACCTCCGCCAACCAGGAAGACCACGTCAGCATGGCCACCTTCGCCGCACGCAAAGCCGCCGATATCGTCGGCAACGTGCGCAAGATCGTAGCCATCGAACTGATGGCCGCCGCCCAGGGCATCGACTTCCGCCGGCCATTGCGCTCGTCCGACGTACTGGAAGCGGCACACGCCCGCATCCGCGAAGCCGTGCCGCACTACGGCGACGACCGCTACCTGGCACCCGACATCGAAGCGTTGAACGCGCTGATAGACAGCTCGGCACTCCACGAATTTCTCGACCTGCCGCTGCCGTCGACGGTGCGGTGATAGAAACCGTCGACCAACGGCGACGCTCGGCATTTGTACAATGCGGAGCATCGTCAGCTCTTGCGTTCGACGAACGAATGACATCCATCCATGCAGACGGGAAATTCAGACACAAAAAAACCCGCATCGGCGGGCTTGATCGCTCGTCATTCACTGATCTGACGGACGAGAGGATTTGGTGGCTATGGGTGGACTCGAACCACCGACCCCAGCATTATGAGTGCTGTGCTCTAACCAGCTGAGCTACATAGCCATTGGGAACCCGCCGCGGGGGATCAGAACGATCACGGGTGGGGCGCGGCAGTTTAGTCGTCTGGACCCTTCTGTTCAAGCCTTGTGCTTGCCGTGGCTTCGCGCGCCGTGCTTGAATCGACGTGACGGGTACGGTCCCGTGCGGCGCTGCGCCGCGTGATCCGAGGACGCGAGATGATCGACGCTGATGGCTATCGACCCAATGTGGGCATTGTTCTGCTGAATGCAGACGGCCAGCTGTTCTGGGCGCGCCGGGTCAATCGCGATGGCTGGCAGTTTCCCCAGGGCGGCATGCGCAGCGACGAGACCCCGCTGGAGGCGATGTACCGCGAGCTGGAAGAGGAGACGGGCCTTTCCGAGCACGATGTGGAAGTGGTCAGCGCCACGCATGGCTGGCTGCGCTACCGCTTGCCGGGCCGCTACGTGCGTCATCACCAACGCCCCACGTGCATCGGCCAGAAGCAGGTCTGGTTTCTGCTGAAGCTGGTGGGTGGCGAAGAGGCGTTGAAGCTGGATGCGGGCGAGAAGCCTGAGTTCGATATCTGGCGCTGGGTCGATTTCTGGTACCCGGCGGCGCATGTGGTGAACTTCAAGCGGCAGGTCTACGAACGTGCCCTGCGGCAGTTCGCGCCGCTGGTGGAAGGCCTGTTCCAGGTGGATCTGGGCACCGCGCCGCCGCGCGAAAGCACCGCGCCACCGCCGCCGCAGGGCGGTCGCAAGGTGGCCTGAGCGTCATCGTTGTCTTTTGTTGTTGACAATCATTCGCATTCGCGTTCTTATACGCGCCATGTACGTTTGCATGTGCAACGCCGTTACCGACCATGACATCCGCCGCGAGGTGGCCGATGGCGTGCGTACGTTCCCCGAGCTGCAGGCTCGCACGGGTTGTTCCGACTGCTGCGGCTGCTGCGAACCGGAGGCCCGCGCCATCCTGGCGCAGGCGCTGACCCAGGTGCCGTTTCCGCTGCCGCTCGTCGCGGCCTGAAACCCTTTCCCCTGCAACACGCGTTTGCCGTATTGCTGCGATGCATCGGCAAACCATTCCCGTTCGCGTTTCGCCCCGGTGCCGGTGACCTTTGTATAGTCGGTGGGTCGTCAACGGAGAACTGCCATGAAGGGTGATGCCAAGGTCATCGAGTTCCTGAACAAGGTGCTCTACAACGAACTGACTGCGATCAATCAGTATTTCCTGCACTTCCGCATGCTCAAGGACTGGGGCTACACCGAGCTGGCCGAGCACGAATACAAGGAGTCGATCGAGGAAATGAAGCACGCCGATCACCTGATCGAGCGCATCCTGTTTCTCGACGGGCTGCCGAACCTGCAGCACCTGGGCAAGCTGCGCATCGGCGAGAACGCGCTGGAATCGATGCAGGGCGACCTGGATCTGGAGCTGGCCGCGGTGAAGGATCTGCGCGAGGCGATTGCGTACAGCGAAGGCATTGCCGATTACATCAGCCGCGATCTGTTCAAGAACATCCTGCACGACGAGGAAGAGCACATCGACTGGCTGGAGACACAGTTCAGCCTGGTGCGCGACATCGGCGCCGAGCGCTACCTGCAGAGCAAGATGCAAAGCTGAAGTCCATCGTTGTGACCTGCGGCGCTTTTCCGGAGCGCCGCCAGGCGGCCAACCTTGACCGCCTCGCCGTGGCGACGCTATACCTTGGGTTTGCCGGGGGAGTCACATGGCCTCACGACCACCACCGCGCTTCGTGGTGCGGCCGCACAGCGAGCGGCGTTATCGGGGATTCTGGCTGGGCCTGGCCTGGCTCGGCAGCGTGGTGCTGACCGGCGCGCTGGTGGCATGGCTGACAT
>DATJCF010000019.1:0-3039 GCA_035514935.1 Rhodanobacter sp.
GCGTGGTACACGATGGGCCGCTTCGGCATCGGCAGCTATCGCGAAAACATGCGACGCACGGTTGAGCTGGGTGCCCAGTCCAGCAGTGTCAGCAGCCGAAGCGGAGGCCGCTACGGCGTGGCTTACGGGGAAAGCGGCTACCGCCTGGCGTTTGGTCGCAGTGTTGTCACGCCGTACGCCAACCTGCAGTACGCGCAGATCCGGCGCGACGGTTTCAACGAACTGGGCGGCGCCGGGTTCGGGTTGAAATCGGAGGCGCAAACCGCCGCACGCTGGCAGGCCGGTCTGGGCTTGCGCGCCACCCGCGGATGGCAGTTCGACCGCGGTGGCAGCGTGCAATTGCAGACGCATCTGCTGTGGCAGCAATCGTTCGGACTGCGTGGCAATGTGTTCCAGGCCAGCTTCAGCGGCCTCGACCAATGGGCGCCGGTGGGCGGCATCGGGCTGGCGCGCTACGGCGGCATGGCGGGCGCGGCGCTGGATTGGACGTTCACGCCGCGCGTCAGTTTCCAGTTGGGCTACGACCAGTACCTCGGTCAGCGCCAGCAGGCGAAAATGGCGACAGCCAGCTTCAATTGGGCGTTCTGAAGCTCGCTCTCGCTCTTGCTCTTGCCCCTCTCCTGCGGGAGAGGGGTAGGGGGTGAGGGTGCGGTTGTCGCGGGATATGCCGTGACCATGCCGCGAAATGCAGGCAGCTTGGGATTCATGGCGAAAACCGGACCCTAACCCCAACCCCTCTCCCAAAGGGGGAGGGGTTTCGAAGCGGGGAGGTCCGGCGCTCTGCTCTAGCGAATCCCCAATCCCGAATCCCGGCTCTTTCACGCCTTGCCGTGAAAAAGCTCGCGGCCGATCAGCATGCGGCGGATCTCGTTGGTGCCGGCGCCGATCTCGTACAGCTTCGCGTCGCGCAACAGGCGGCCGGCCGGGTAGTCGTTGATGTAGCCGTTGCCGCCCAGTGACTGGATCGCCTCCAGCGCCACTTTCACTGCGTTGGCCGAGGCATTGAGCAGGCAGGCGGCCGGGTCGATGCGTGATTTCACGCCGCTGTCGAACTGCTGTGCCACCAGGTAGGCGAAGCCGCGCGAGCTCTGCAGCGCGGTGTACATGTCGGCGACCTTCGCCTGCATGATCTCGAACGTGCCGATCGGTGCGTTGAATTGCTTGCGCTCGCGCACGTAGGGCAGGGTGATATCCAGTGCCGCCTGCATCAGGCCGATCGGGCCACCGGACAGCACCAGCCGTTCGGTGTCCAGCCCGTTCATCAGCACGCGCACGCCTTCGTTGACCTCGCCCACCACGTTCTCGGGCGGGATCTCGCAATCCTCGAACACCAGCTCGCAGGTGTTGGAGCCGCGCATGCCGAGCTTGTCCAGCTTCTGCGCCGTGCTGAAACCCTTCATGCCTTTTTCGACGATGAAGGCGGTCATGCAGCGGCTGCCGGCGGTGCGCGGCGCGGTGCGCATGTACACCAGCAACACATCGGCATCCGGCCCATTGGTGATCCACATCTTGGTGCCGTTGGCCACCCACACGCCGTCGCGCAACTCGGCCTTGCAGCTCATCGAGCCGACCACGTCGGAACCGGCACCGGGCTCGCTCATCGCCAGTGCGCCAACATGCTCGCCGCTGCACAACTTCGGCAGGTATTTCTGCTTCTGGGCGTCGTTGCCGTTGTGGAAGATGTTGTTGACGCAGAGGTTGGAATGGGCGCCGTACGACAGCCCGACCGAGCCCGAGGCGCGCGAGATTTCCTCCATCGCCACCATGTGCGCCAGGAAACCGAGGCCGGTGCCGCCGAAGGCTTCGTCGACGGTGATGCCGAGCAGGCCCATCTCGCCCAGCTTGCGCCACAGGTCGGCGGGAAACAGGTTGTCGCGATCGATCCTGTCCGCGCGCGGGGCGATCTCCTTCTCCGCGAATGCGCGCACGGTTTCGCGCAGCAGGTCGATGTCTTCTCCGAGTGGGAACGGACGCATTGACGGACTCCATGGCGACGCGGGTGGTGGGCCGTCGATGGTAACGCAGGCGCGGCTCACCCCGCTGGCGATGCCGCGCCGTGTTTCGTCGTGGCTCAGTGAACCTTGGCCAGCTTGCCTCTCAGCGCCACGCCCGACATCAGGCTGCCCTTGTGGCATTCGTAGTTTTTCGGGTCGCTGTGGACCTGTTTCTTGTAGTAGCTCTGGATGTCCACCACCGCATTGGCGCCGGCCTGCTTGGCCGCGTCCTGCAGCGTGATCAGCGCCGACTGCAGCGCCCAGCTGCAGGATTCCTGGCTGGACTTGCCGAAGGCGTTGGTTTTCTTGTTGGTGACGACGTTGTTGTTGACCACGTCCACCTTGCCGGCCGGCTGGTTGCCCTCCAGGTAGAACCTCACGCTGCCATCGAGCTTGCCGGATGCGGTGGCGGTGGCGACAGTGTCCTGGAACGACAGGTACACCACGTCTTCGGCCATGCCGATGGCGGGAACAGCGGACAACGCGAGCAGGGTCAGGGCGAGAACTTTAGCCTTCATGTGCAGCTCCTTGGTGATGAATCGATGCGGTCGTCTGACCGCGGCAAAGAAAGCGGTAACCATATTCGGAACGTAGATGCGAAGGATCACCCTCAGCACAGGCCGCCATTGACGGCCAGCACCTGGCGGGTAATGTAGCCGGCGTCCGCGCCCAGCAGAAACTCCACCGCGGCAGCCACTTCGTCGGGCGTGCCGGTGCGTTCGGCCGGGATCATCTTCAGGATCTGCTCCACCGGCACCTCGGGGTCGAGCATGTCGGTTTCGATCAGGCCCGGCGCCACGCAGTTGACGGTGATCCGGCGCTTGGCCAGCTCCACCGCCAGCGCCTTGGCCGCGCCGATCACGCCGGCCTTCGATGCGCTGTAGTTGACCTGGCCGCGATTGCCGATGATGCCGGAGACCGAGGTGATACAGACCACCCGGCCGGGCGCGCGGCGACGGATCATCGGCATGATCAATGGATGCAGCACGTTGTAGAAGCCATCCAGGTTGGTGCGCAGCACGCTGTCCCAATCGTCGCCGCTGAG
>DATJCF010000020.1:0-8025 GCA_035514935.1 Rhodanobacter sp.
CAGATGTCGGTTCATGGAATTCCTGTGCTGCCTGTCAGGCCTCTTGCCTTGACCGGCGTTTCCAGTGATCACCATGCGCTTTCACGTAGTTGCGAAACACGAAAGGCCATGGAATGACGAGCGAGTCAATGATCAGTCCGAACAACATGATCCTTGTGAGTTCGACTGATTGGAAATCGGACCATTGCGGAAACGCAACTGCAAGCAGCCAGATGATCTTGTAAGTGAGCTGAAATAGTAGAAGCGGCAGCATCCTTACCGGATATCTCAGGCCGAGCAAGCTGAGCAGGGAAAGCGCTGCCCAGAAACTGAACGCGGCGGACTTGACCGGGTCCCATGGCTCTGGGTGATTGAGCAGGGCAGGCCATACATCCGAACCGAGCACGACAAAATTGAGCAGAAAAACCGCTCTCATCAGATAGAGCCGCAAAGTCGACACTTCACTCACCATGACGCTTCCCCCATTTGTGGCCAAGTTGAACATGCTGATAACTACAACGCCAGGTTAAAGCAGAAGCGATAAGGGGTGACGATCAACCCAACCGCAACAATTTCCGCACCGCCGGCAGATTCCTGCGACTGACTTCCGGGCTGAGCTCAGTACCATCCAGGCGCGCCAGCGCACGGCCGTCGGGGAGGATTTTCAGCCCCAGCAAGCGCGCCGGTGGCACCAGGCAGTTGCGGTGCAGGCGGATCAGTTGGTCGGGGTAGTTTTCTTCCAGCTGGCGCAGGGATTCCTCGATCAGCAGTTCACCGCCCTGGTGTTGCACGACCACGTACTTCTCTTCGGCCAGCAGGCAGATGACTTCGTTCAGGGCGATGCGCACGGCGCCGCCGCGGAGGCGGCCATGCAGGAAGGTGGTGCGTTCGCGCGGCAGTTCGGCCAGCCGTCGTTGCGCGCGTTGCAGGGCTTCGCGCAGGCGGTCGAGGCGTACGGGTTTGAGCAGGTAGTCGACGGCGCCCAGTTCGAAGGCCTGCAGCGCGTGGGCTTCGTAGGCGGTGCAGAAGATGATCAGCGGCCGCGGTCGTCCGGCCAGTCGGCCGGCCAGTGCGGTGCCACTGAGCACGGGCATGTTGATGTCCAGCAGCAGCACGTCGGGCTGCAGTTCGCCGAGCACGGCCAGCGCGGCTTCGCCATCGGCCACGCTGCCGACCGGTTCGCAGCCGTCGCATTCGGCCAGCAGCGCGGCCAGCCGGGCGCGTGCCAGCGGTTCGTCGTCGACGATCAACACGCGGGTCATGCGACCGGCCCCGGCAGGTGCAGGGTCACCACGAACCGATCGCCGCGCGGGCCGGCGTCGAAGCGGGCGCGCGGGCCGTAGTGATAGGCGATGCGCTGGCGCACGCTGTCCAGGCCGTGGCCGTTGCCCGGTTCCGGCGGTGTGGTGGGCAGCGGATTGATGATTTCCACCATCACGCCGGCGCCTTCGCGGGCGCCGCGCAACACCACCTCGCCGCCCGCGCGCAGCGGCTGGATGCCGTGGCGCACGGCGTTCTCCACCAGCGGTTGCAGCAACAGGCGCGGCAGCGGGAAATCGGCCGGCAGCTCATCGAGCTCGCGCACCACGCGCAGGCGCTCGGCCAGGCGCCATTGCTCGATGGCCAGGTAGCGTTCGATCAGTGCCAGCTCTTCGCCCAAGGTGCCGTTGTCGGTGTCGTGCTGGCCCAGCGCGGCGCGGAACAGTTCGCACAGGTCTTCCACGGTGCGCTCGGCGGCGGCGGGGTCGACGCGGATCAGCGCCGCCACGGTATTCATGCTGTTGAACAGGAAGTGCGGCCGGATGCGCGCCTGCAACGCGCCCACCTGCGCCCGTGTCACCGCGGCCAGCCGCGCCTGCCACTGCGCCAGCACATAGAAATAGCGCAGCATTGCCGCGCCCAGCAGCGCGGCGATGACGGCGTTGTCACGCACGAACGCGCCCATCGATGCGGTGATGAACGGCATTTGCAAGGAGGCGTCGAGCCAGTGCACGGCGGCGCTGGCGGCCACCACGATCAGCATGATCAGCAGCCACGCGCCGAGGTAGGGCCAGCGGCCCGGCAGGCGTTGCAGCCATGGCCGCGATTTGCACAGCAGCACCGCGATCACCAGCGCCAGCCAGCTCACGAACAGCACCGCCACGCTGTAGTCGGGCCAGCCGCGCGTCTGCCCGGGTGCCAGCCACATCACGGTCACCGTCAACGCGCCCACCACGAACCACGCGAACACTGCCGGCAGCCGGCAGAAGTCCGGCAAGGGGTTGGCTTCGAGGCGGCGGGCGGGCAGTTCGCGCATCAGGCGAGTATGCCGCACGCCGCGGTTCAGGCCAGCCGCGCGCCCAGCCACTGGCGCAGGTCGGCGATCTCCTCGGCGCAGACCGAATGCGGCATCGGGTAGCTGTGCCAGTCCACCGTGTAACCGAGCGACTGCAGCAGCTCGCGCGAATCCACGCCGCGCTGGTACAGCACCACCGGGTCGGCGCTGCCGTGGCCCCAGAAGATCGGCGTGGCGGCGTTGGCCAGGTGGCGCTCGGCGGCGAGCAGGCTGGATATCGGCACGTAGGTCGACAGCGCCACGATGCCGGCCAGCTTGCGCGGGTGGCGCAGACCGGCGCTGAGTGCGATCGCGCCGCCTTGCGAGAAGCCGATCAGGAAGATGTTTTCAGCCGGCACGCCGCGCGCGTTCTCGCGGGCAATCAAGGCCTCGACGGCGGCGATCGACGCGCGAATCCCCGCCTCGTCCTGCGGCGCCCGCGCGTCGAAACCGTGGATGTCGTACCAGGCGCGCATCGGTACGCCGCCGTTGACGCTCACCCGCTGCACCGGCGCATGCGGAAACACGAAGCGCAGCGCCGGCCAATCCTTCGCCACCAGCTCCGGCACGATCGGCGCGAAGTCGTTGCCGTCCGCGCCCAGGCCATGCAGCCAGATGATGCTGTGGGTGGGGTTGGCGGCGGTTTCGTGTTCGACGGTGGGCAGCAGGGACATGGCATCGATCGGCGGTGGAAGACGGGCAGCATCGTAGCAGTCGCCCGGCGCCCGCTCGTTGCCCAAACCACCGCGCAAGGCTAAAGTGGCGCGGTTCAGGTGTCCCGACGGCTCCACGCCGAAGGGATGAAACGGGAAGCCGGTGCGTGGTGTTGATCACCCCAAGGCCGGCGCTGCCCCCGCAACGGTAAGCGAGAATCGTCGATCAGCGGATGCCACTGTGCTTGCACGGGAAGGCGCTGTTCGAGGCAGGTTTCCCCTGCCACTCGTGAGCCCGGAGACCGGCCTGCACGATTCCTGGTGGCTCGCGGTGGGCGAGGCCGAACAGTCGTGTCGGCGCTCGCCTGCCCGTTGTTCCGTCCCCTCCTTCTTCGCCACCAGCTCATTGACGCTGAAGCCGTGCGCGGGCGCGCGGCGGAGAAATGCTTGTGGAACACACCTACATGAAACGCACCCTGCTGGCTGCCGCGCTGCTCGCCGCATCGATGGCGGCGCAAGCCGACGCGGGCCGGCCCGATCCCGTGGGCGCGGAGAATCTGGACGCGGTGATCGTCACCGCCACGCGTACCGCGATCAGCGTGGACGAATCGCTGGCCTCGGTCAGCGTGATCAATCGCGAGGACATCGACCGGCTGCAACCGCTGACCGTCACCGACCTGCTGACCGGCCTGCCCGGCGTGAGCCTGGGCAACCTGGGCGGCCTGGGCCAGCAGACGTCGCTGTTCATGCGCGGCACCAATGCGACGCATGTGCTGCTGCTGGTCGATGGCGTGCGGGTGGGCTCGGTCACTGCGGGGCTGGCCGCGTTCGAGCAGATTCCGGTGGAACAGGTCGACCACGTCGAAGTGGTGCGCGGGCCGCGCTCCAGCCTCTACGGCGCCGATGCGATCGGCGGCGTGATCCAGATATTCACCCGCCACGGCCAGCCCGGCGGTGGCCTGCAACCGTCCTTCAGCCTCACCACCGGCAGCAACAACCTGTTGCGCGGGCAGGCGGGTTTGTCCGGCGGCGACGAGCACGCCTGGTACAACATCGGCGTGGGCGCGCAGTACACCCGCGGCATCAACAGCTGCCGCATCGGCGCGGCCGAGGCCTTCACCGCCTGCTACATCGACGAGCCCGACCGCGACGGCAACCGCAACAAGAACCTCGCCGCCAGCGGCGGCTACCGCTGGGACAACGGCGCCGAACTCTCCGGCACCTGGCTGCGCAACCTGGGCGAGGTTGAGTTCGACGGCAGCTACCAGAACCGCAGCCGCACCCTGCAGCAGGTGGCCGGCGGGCGTTTCAGCATCAACCCCACCGACGCCTGGAAAACCACGCTGAGCGCGGGCCAGAACCTGGACCGTTACGACAGCTACGAGAACCAGGATTTCCGCGGTTACATAGGCTCGCGCCACGACCAGGCCGGCTGGCAGAACGACATCACCGTGGCGCCGAACCAGTTGCTGACCGTGGGCCTGGACTGGCAGGGCGAGCGCGTCGACAGCGACACCGGCTACCTCGACACCCGCCGCAACAACACCGCCGGCTACGCGCAGTACCAGGGCAGCTTCGGCCGCCAGGAAATCCAGCTCTCGACGCGGCGCGACCACAACGGCCAGTTCGGCAACCACAACACCGGCGCCGCCGCCTGGGGTTACCGCTTCGACCACGGCCTGCGCCTCTCGGCCAGCTACGGCACGGCCTTCCACGCGCCCACCTTCAACGATGTGTACTACCCCTACGGCAGCGGCAACCCCGACCTGAAACCGGAAGAATCGCGCAGCGCCGAACTCGGCCTCAACCAGCGATTGAGCCACTGGAACTGGGGCATCAACGCCTACCAGACCCACATCGACCAGATGATCGCGCTGGACAGCCACTACTTCCCGCTGAACATCAGCAAGGCCCGCATCCGCGGCGTGGAAGGCCAGGTGGGCGTCGACCTCGCCGGCTGGCAGGTGCAGGGCTACCTGACCTGGCTGCAGCCGCGGAACGAGGATGGCGGCCCGAATGACGGCAAGCTGCTGATGCGCCGTCCGCAGCGTACCGCGCGGCTGGATGTCGACCGCGCTTTCGGCGCGTTCGGCCTGGGTGCCACCCTCAACGCCCGCAGCCACAGCTACGCCGACGCCGGCAACCTGCAGCCCGTACCCGGCTACACCACCACCGACCTGCGCGCCAGCTACCACTTCACCCCTGACTGGCAACTGGAAGCCCGCCTGGCCAACGCGTTCGACCGCGACTACGAAACGGTCTGGTACTACAACCAGCCGGGGCGGAGTTTCTTTTTGACGGTGCGATACAGCCCGACGGCGCGGTAACGGGATAGCCATACGCGTCTGCCTGCGCGCGTCCGACTTGGAGAGGGCGACCACCTGTAGGAGCGCACCCTGTGCGCGATGCTTTCCGTCACGTGACGAAGAGCATCGCGCACAGGGTGCGCTCCTACCGAACGGCGTGGCGGTTTGATGAGGCCCATGCCATCCGGCAGGGCCGACTTCAGGCACATCGCGGTGGGTCATGGCAGCGGCTATCCTTGCCCGCCACGGAGAGCCCATGAATATTTTCGCGCCCATGATCCGCCGACCGATCGGCACCTCGCTGCTGGCGATCGGGTTGATATTGGCGGGGAGCTGGGCCTACCAGCTGCTGGGCGTGGCTGCGCTGCCGTCGATGGATCTGCCGGTGGTGATGGTGTCGGCCAACATGCAGGGCGCCAGCGCGCAGACCATGGCGGCTACCGTGGCGGCCCCGCTGGAGCGGCACCTGGGGCGCATTCCCGGGGTCAAGGAGATGTACTCAAACAGCACCGAGGGACGCACCTTCGTGCGGTTGCAGTTGTACATGGGGCGCAATGCGGACAAGGCCGCCAGCGACGTGCAGGCGGCGATCAACGCCGCCGCGGTCGACCTGCCCACGCACATGGACAACCCGCCGCAATACTTCAAGGCGGATACCACCCAGGTGCCGGTGATCCTGGTGTCGCTGACCTCCACCGGGTTGCCGCCGGACAAGCTGTACGACCTCACCAACACCTTGCTCAGCCCGGCGGTGGCGCAGATCCCCGGCGTGGCCCAGGTGGAGGTTTTCGGCGGCACCGCGCATGCGGTGCGGGTGACGCTGGATACCGGTGCGCTGGCGGCCAAGGGGCTCACCACCAACGACGTGGCGAACGCGCTGCGCGCGGCCAATGTCACCTCGCCGCAGGGCCTCATCAGCGACGGCCACACGCAGATGACGGTGTCGGCCAACGACGCGCTGCAGGATCCGGCCGAGTTCGGCAACCTGCTGATCGCGATGAAAAACGGCATGCCGGTGCGGCTGTCCGACGTGGCCACGGTAGCCGCGGGGCCGGAGGATCAATACCAGGCCGCCTGGTTCAACGGCCAGCGCGCGGTGATGATGCAGGTGACCAAGCGGCCGGAGGCGAACGCGGTGGCCACCGCCGCCGCGGTGCGCGACCAGTTGCCGACCTTCCGCGCCATGCTGCCGGCCGATGTCACCATCACGCCGATCCTGGACCTCACCCAGACCACCAAATCCGCGCTGCATGAAGTGCAGTTCACGCTGATGATCAGCGTCGTGATGGTGGCGCTGGTGATGCTGATCTTCCTGCGCCGCATCGGCCCCACCCTGATCGCCCTGCTCAGCGTGCCGCTGTCGCTGGCCGGCGCGTTCGTGGCGATGTGGGCGTTCGGTTACACGCTGAACCTGCTGTCGCTGGTGGCGCTGGTGCTGTGCATCGGCTTCGTGGTGGACGACGCGATCGTGGTGATCGAGAACATCGTGCGCCACATGGAGAACGGCCAGCCGCCGCTGCCGGCGGCATTGATCGGGGTGCGCGAGATCGGCTTCACCGTGCTGTCGATCACCTTGTCGCTGGTGGCGGTGTTCGCGCCGCTGCTGTTCGGCAACAACATGCTGGTGATGCTGCTGCGCGAGTTCTCGGTGACGCTGACCGCGGCGATCGTGATCTCGGCGCTGGTGTCGCTGACGCTGACGCCCGCGCTGTGTGGACGCTTCCTCACCCTGGAACATGCCGGCGAACGGCCGCTCAACCGCATCCAGCGTGCGTTCGAGCGCTTCGACCGCTGGCTGCATCGCGTCTACGAGCGTGCGCTGGACTGGGCCATGCGCCACCGCCGGCTGATGCGCTGGCAACCGCTGCTGTTGCTGGTGGCGACGGTGGTGCTGGGCATGGCGGTGGTGAAGACCGCCGGCGGCACCTTCATGCCCGAGGAGGACACCGGCGCGCTCAACGGCAACATCAGCGCCGACGCCAACATCTCGCCGCAGCTGATGGCCGAGCGGGTGAAACAGGCGGCGGCGATCGTGCAGGCGGATCCGGCCGTGCTGGATGTGTCATCCATGCTGGGCCGCAACGGCGGCGCGGTGGGCAACAACGGCCGCATGTGGATCGACCTGAAGCCGCTGGGCGACGGCCCCGGCCATCGCCACGACAGCTCGAAAGTGGTGCTGGAGCGGCTCAGCAAGCAGTTCGAGGTGTTGCCCGACATGAAGGTGCAGTTGCGCACGCTGCAGTTCATGGGCGGCGGTGGCGGCAACAACGAAGGCGCGCAGCACAGTTTCCAGATGATCAGCAAGGACGGCGGCGACCTGCAGCCGTGGGCGCTGAAGATGGTGCAGCAGATGCGCCGCTCGAAGGAGCTGCGCGACGTGGGCAGCGAGTTCGACGAGGTGGGCAAGCAGCAGATGCTGAAGGTGGACCACGACGCCGCTGCGCGCCTGCACGTGAACATGGGCATGGTCGACACCGCGCTGAACAACGCCTTCGGCCAGCGCATGGTGTCCACCATCTATTCGGACATCAACGAATACCACGTGGTGCTGACCAGCGCCGGCGCGCAGTCGCTGAGCCCGGCCGCGCTGCTGGAAACGCGCGTGCGCAACGCGCAGGGCCGGTTGATTCCGCTGTCCGCGATCGCCCGCATCGAGCCCAGCATCAGCCCGTCCGGCGTGGTCCACCAGGATCAGCTGGAAGCCACCGACATCAGCTACAACCTGCCCGCCGGCGTGCCCGAAAGCCACGGCATCGACCTCGTCAACCAGGCC